>JAITVX010000144.1 GCA_031285575.1 Bacteroidales bacterium | reverse complement strand
TTTTTTGTCATGGTGCAAAATAACTTACTTTTGCACCTGCAAGAGTTATTTGAAGATATGAAATGATGCATTGCGAAGTAAATTGCACGTGGCCAAATCGTTACCCTTTGGGGATTGAGTCGCCTCACTGTATTGATGTACAGATAGTTATAAAAGAATCATTAAGTTTGGATGTAACTTTTAAAGAAGATGATATGGAAGGATAGAAGAGGAATGCTCCTGAAAACATGTCAATCATCAGAAAGTTGGCTTTGCAAATTATCTCAAATGATAAGCTCAGCTTAAAAAGAGACAGTACAAAGCGGCTTCGGAATATATGAAAAATTTACTCAAATTTTGATGCGGTTGCCCTGTTGTTTCGCAGATTATGATATCTTCAAAAGAAAAGTTTTATACATTTGCGGAGTAAATAAAAATATGGTATTCCGGTTTCCAAAGATGTCTGATATATGAAAAATAAAAAGATACTACGAATTTTGCTTTTAGTTGCCGCTGCCATGATCGTTTTTGCAGTGGCGGGCAAAAAAGCCGGATGGTTCGGCAAGGCAGCCACGGTAAAGGTTGCAGTTGAAACTGTCGAAAGGCGCACGGTAGTTGAAACAATAACTGCCAACGGCAAGATACAGCCTGAAAGGGAGGTGAAACTTAGCCCCGACGTTTCGGGAGAGATAGTTGAACTTACGGTGAAGGAAGGCGACATGGTGGAAAAGGGTCAGTTGCTGCTGCGCATAAAGCCAGACACTTACATTTCGCAAAAAGAACGGTCGATTGCAGCGCTCAGTTCGGCAAAAGCCCGCCTGTCACAGGCCGAGGCGCAGCTTGTTCAGGCCGGGCTGTCGTACAGGCGCAGCAGGCAGCTGTTTTCCGAACGCACCATTTCCGAATCCGACTTCGAGCAGGCCGAAGCTACACATGCAGTGGCAAAGGCCGAAGCAGATGCAGCACTGTTTTCGGTTATAAGCGCCGAGGCTTCACTGAAAGAGGCCGATGAAAACCTGACAAAGACGTTAATCTATGCCCCGATGTCGGGTACAGTGTCAATGCTGCTTGTAGAGCCTGGCGAGAGGGTTGCAGGCACCAACCTGATGGCCGGAACCGAGATGCTGCGCGTAGCCGACCTGTCGAGAATGGAGACGCGCGTGGAAGTGAATGAAAACGACATTGTGAAGGTGAAGCTTGGCGACACGGCAATAATTGAGGTTGACGCATACATCGGCAGCAAGTTCAGGGGTGTTGTTACCGAGATAGCCAATTCGGCCAGGGCGGCGGCGGTAGCAACCGACCAGGTAACCAATTTCGACGTAAAGATACTTGTGCTGCCCGAATCATACCGGTCGCTTTCCAATCCGTTCCGCCCGGGCATGTCGGCCACTGCGGGCATACAGACCACCAAGCGTACCGGCGCAGTTACAGTACCAATACAGTCTGTAACCACCCGTGTCGATACGTTGAAGACGCCAGCAGCAGGCAGTGGCAGCGCCGACGAGCCGAGACTGCTTGTGTTTGTAACCGACGGGCAGTATGCGCTTGCAAAAGATGTTGAGACAGGCATACAGGATGATAACTATATTGAAATTACTTCAGGCATAGAGCAGGGCGAAAGGGTTATATCGGCCCCATACAGCGCTGTCAGCAGGAAACTGATGGACAGCACCCTTATAGAGATAACGGACAGGGACAAACTGTTCAGTGAAGATTAAAATATTACCGTAAAAATGATACTCTGCATTGAAACAGCAACAGATGTATGCTCGGTGGCACTGTGCAGCGAGGACGGAGTGCTGATGGTAAGGGAAAGCACCGACAGGCGGCTTCACGCATCCATGCTTACGGTGCATATAGGCGAGCTTTTGAGCGAAGCGGGAATAACAGCTGTGCAGCTCGAAGCAGTGGCCGTGAGCAAGGGGCCGGGGTCGTACACCGGCTTGCGCATAGGCGTATCGGCAGCCAAGGGAATTGCATACGGAGCATCGCTGCCGCTTGCAGGAATAGAAACAACCCTGTCGATGACAATGGGAATGATAGCGTCGATGCAAAACATTGACGAACAAATTGTCTTCTGCCCCATGATAGATGCCAGAAGAATGGAGGTATATAATGCCCTTTACGATTACAGCGGCAAACAGATAAAAGAAATTTCGGCAGACATAATAACCGAATCGTCTTTTGAAACGGTACCTGAAAAATACAGGATAGTATTCTTTGGCAACGGAGCCGCAAAGTGCAGGAATATAATAAAAAGGCAGAATGTTGAGTTTATCGACGGTTTCAGCTTGTCGGCTGCATTCATGCACAGACTGGCAACCGATGCCGTTGCACACAAACGCTTTGAAGACGTAGCATATTTCGAGCCTTTTTATCTGAAAGATTTTGTTGCCACAACACAGCGGAAAAATATATTTGGATAACTTTGCGCCGGATAAACCAGATGAGAAAGTTTATTAATATAATACTGCTTGCCACTCTCTTCGGACTAAACTCTGCGGGGCAGCCCATCACATACAAGCCGGGCGAAACAATACGCTACACCATAAACTACGGACTTATTTCGGCGGGCGAAGCTACGCTTGAGCTGAAAACACGGCAGTATGGCGGAGCAACAGTGTGGCATTCCAAGCTTACAGGCAAAACGACAGGAATGGTCGATGCCTTTTTCAAGGTATTAGATGTGTACGAAAGCTACATTGATCCGGCTACTGAACTGCCGGTGTTCACAATAAGAAACATACGCGAAGGTAGATACAGAAAATATAACGAAGTAGCCTTTGACCACAGGACACGCAGTGATTCAACAATACTTACAAGCGACCTCACCGGAATACACATTGCCGAAAAGGGAATACTCGACATCCTGTCGTGTTTCTACCATTTCCGAGACAACATCATGCCCCTGAAGAAAAACAGCCTGAAGGCAGGCGATATGATTACCATAAACACATGGTTTACCGACGAGCTATTCCCCGTAAGGCTGAAATACGTTACCACCGAAGACGTAAAAACAAAGGCAGGAAAGATAAGATGCTACAAGTTCAACCCTGTTACAGAAACAGGCCGGCTGTTTGAAACCGAAGAAGACGTGTCGTTCTGGTTTTCCGCCGATAACAACTATTTACCCGTTAAAATACGTTTCGATATATTTGTAGGCGCATTTACGGTGGAAATGGACAGCTACAAAGGCACCGCCTTTCCTCTTGAAATAAAGAAATAACAATTCATGCGAATCAACGGTTGAAAAACAGTAAGCCGGTTATCCACTGGAGTGCCGGTTGCCTGCAACCATGGCTTTAAAAATATCGGTGGGAATTTTGTTTACTGCATCGAGACGGTTCGGTTCATCGAACCTCGTTCGCCCAACGTTTCACCATACATTTCTGCCTGCTGTAACTGTTCTTTACATTGTTTCTTTACGGAGAGTCAACTTCGCCTTGACTTTCTTATCTACCAGCACACCGTCCAACGCCTGCTGAATTGATAATGGCATTGACCACCCTGACCGGATCGTTATGCGGGATCAATTCGTCAAGGCTCGAGGAGAATAATTGCTATTGGCAAATTGGCATTTTGAAACGGCTTCACACAAAACAAGCTAATATGCCCTTGCAAAAAGCACTCTCCGCTTTGAGGGTTTACCGGAATATATGCATTTACCGTCCTCTTCCGCAGTATTAAACGGAATGCATCTGATAGTGGCTTTTGTTTCTTCTTTTATCTTTTCTTCCGTTTCTGCGGTTCCGTCCCAATGAGCCATTATGAAACCTCCCTGATTGTCGAGCGTTGATACAAAATCGTCCCACCGGTCGATATGAAAGGTGTTTTGCTGCCTGAAATCAAGAGCTTTTTTGAAAATATTGGCCTGTATGTCATCAAGTATTGCGGGTATGTATTCGTTTATGTTTTCAATCTGCACCGTTTCTTTTGAAAGTGTATCCCTGCGGGCTGCCTCTACCGTATTATTCTGTAAATCGCGCGGGCCGATTGCAAGCCTTACGGGAACGCCTTTCAGTTCATAGTCAGTAAATTTCCATCCCGGCGTATTGTTGTCTCTGTCGTCATATTTTACTGTAATCCCTTTCTTTTCAAGGTCTGCCTTAATTTTTACAGCCTTTTCGGATATAAGCGCAAGTTGATCGGAGTTTTTGAAAATAGGGATAATAACAACCTGAATCGGAGCAAGCTTAGGCGGAAGAACCAGGCCGTTGTTATCAGCATGCCCCATAATTATGGCTCCCATCAACCGTGTCGATACGCCCCACGATGTAGCCCATACATATTCAAGTTTGCCTGCCTTGTCTGTGAACTGCACATCGAAAGCTTTGGCAAAATTCTGTCCCAGAAAATGGCTTGTTCCAGCCTGCAGCGCTTTACCGTCCTGCATCAGGGCTTCTATTGCAAACGTGTCGAGCGCCCCGGCAAAACGTTCATTTTCGCTTTTACGGCCTTTAATTACCGGTAAGGCCATAAAGTTTTCGGCAAAGTTGGCATAAACATTTATCATTTTTTCTGTTTCTTCAAGCGCTTCGTCGCGTGTTGCGTGGGCAGTGTGTCCTTCCTGCCACAGAAACTCGGCAGTTCTAAGGAAAAGCCTTGTGCGCATTTCCCACCTTACCACATTAGCCCACTGGTTTATAAGTATTGGCAAATCGCGGTATGAATGGATCCAGTTCCTGTACGAATTCCATATAATTGTTTCCGATGTAGGCCTTATAATCAACTCCTCATCAAGCCTCGCATCCGGGTCAACTACAATGCCTTTACCTGTTTCGTCAGTTTTAAGCCTGTAGTGAGTAACAACGGCGCATTCCTTTGCAAAACCCTCGACATGGGCTGCTTCGCGGCTTAAAAACGACTTGGGGATAAAAAGGGGAAAATATGCATTAACATGCCCGGTTGCTTTGAACAGCCTGTCGAGTTCAGCCTGTATTCTTTCCCATATTGCATAACCGTAAGGTTTTATTACCATACAGCCTCTTACGGCCGAATTTTCAGCCAAATCGGCTTTTATCACCAAATCGTTATACCATTGCGAGTAGTTTTCCTCCCTGTTTGTTAAAAATTTTGCCATTTATACACTGTTTTTATTAAAAAAATGACCTAATATTGTTGCAAATAAAGTAAAAACTTCATTCATTTGAAAACACAAAAAATCGATTGTCATGTCAATATAGCTGACATTGGTAGAATTACGGTATAATATTACAAGGGCTAGACACTTAATAACCACCTGTTATCATACAAAAAACAAATATTTAATGCAAATAAATGCAGTAAATAAAATAAATCGTTAAATTGCCAAGGAAGTGCCATTTTTTGGTATGATATTTGAATGTTAAGAGAATGTTAAGACACATCATAATAAATATACATGAAATGAAAACAATAGTCTGCATATTAATAATTGTCCCATTTGTTTTGGGAAGTTGCGTTTCGATGCAATATGCTGGAGGAGGCGAATATGACGACCTGTATTATTCGTCGTCCGACGCTCAATCAGAGGTAAGGCAAGCCGTTGCATACGAGCAACCGGCAGAGAAAAATCTGAGTATTAACGATTATTACGATAACCAGTATGCTTACGATACCCTTGCCGCAGACCAGTTTAACGATGCGTCGCAGCAGGGGGCAAGTCAGGTAATAATCAATAATAATTATGGAGGTTATGATTATTCGTCTTATTCCGGAAGGTTGAGAATGTTTCACGGAAACTATTTTGATCCCTACTGGAACGATCCGTTTTATTTTAATTTCAGCTACGGCTATCCTTCCTATTCATTTGGCTTGGGCTATGGCTATCCGTATTTCAGCGCAGGCTACCGGTGGGGATGGCCGTCATATTATTCATACTATCCGCATTATTACAGTTCGTGGTATGACTATGGTTACTGGGGATATTCGCCTTACTACTATTATCCTTCATATTACTACGGGGGGCATAACGACAGTTACGTAAGCTACGGCAGGAGGGAACGGGGCAGTACGCTGTCGCCAAGGTCGGGAGGTATGATATCGGGTGGCTCAGCCGGAAGCTACAGCAGGCGCGATGCTTCTGCAACCACAACCTCAAGGTCGAGTTCGGTAACAGGAGGCGTGCCGTCGTCAGGTGCATATACTAACTCAAGAAGAGGCACTTCTGCCGGAATATCCGGCTCAAATTCCGCCGACAGGGCTTCGTATCAGAGTTCGGGAAGCCGCTCAACAACAACTCAGCAGGGAAGCAGCGTGAACTCAAGGCCTGTCAGAACATATACGCCAAGCTACAGCAATCAGAGAATGAGTTCAAGACCGTCGTATAATAACAGCAGAACCACAACCCAAAGCAGTTCGTCTTCAGGCTCGGTTATCAGGAGTACTCCGTCTCGTTCTTCCGTGCAGTATTCGGCTCCATCGCGGCGCTCTTACGGAGGAGGTAGCTATTCTTCCGGTTCATCATCAAGCAGGCCGTCGTCGTCATACTCAAGACCTTCGAGTTCGAGCAGTTCATACTCATCAGGTTCGTCGCGGTCAAGCAGCAGCGGCTACAGTTCCGGAAGTTCGGGTGGTTCAAGGTCGTCTTCAGGAGGTTCTTCATCATCCAGAAGATAGCATTATATATTAACATTCAAAAAATATCATTCCGACCGTAATGGTTTATTACAGTCATTTTTAATACAGAAAAGATTATGAAAAAGATAATTCTGACAATGGTTTCGGCATTGCTGGCAGCAGGCGTATTAACAGCCCAGACCTTAGACGATGCCCTGAGATATTCGCAAACGTTCTATTCGGGAACGGCAAGGTTTAATTCGATGGGAGGAGCATTTACCGCCCTGGGGGCAGACATGTCAACACTGAGTCAGAACCCTGCGGGTATAGGCATGTATCGTTCATCGGAATTCAGCATTACGCCAAGTCTGAATTTTGTTAATTCTACCGCAAGTTTCAATGGTGGCGTAACGGAAGATTACCTCAATAAATTCAATATAGGGCAGGCAGGGTATGTAGCCAACGTTTTTAAAAGCCAAAACGCCGGCAAGTCTTTCATGTTCAATATTGGCTATTCGTATAACATGACAAACAACTTCAGGCAGAATGTGCTGGTTTCCGGAATAAACCACACAAGTTCAATGGCCGACTCATGGGCAATAAACAGTGACATGATTCCTTATAATGAGCTTAAAGGTCCGGCAGGCATTGCATTCGACACCTATGTTATTGACACTGTAACCGGATATCAAGATCTTTACGGTACCGCTTATGCGAATTATGACGATCCGGTTTCGGTTTATGGACAAAGAATGAAACGTGCCGCAACTTATGAGGGACGTGCGGGCGAACATGCAATTTCGTTTGGAGGTAACTATTCGGACAAGATTTATTTTGGTGTTACGTTTGGCATCAATACCCTGCACTTCAGCAGTTATTCGGAACATGTTGAAACAGCGGAGACACAATTAGCTTCGGGATTTCAGAACTTTAATTATGTTGATTATTACGAGAACGACGGCTCGGGGTTTACGTTCAAAATAGGCGCAATAGCAAAACCGGTAGAGATGCTGAGGGTTGGCGTTGCATTCCACTCACCTACATACTATAATATTGATGAGTATTTTTACGACAACATCTCGTCAAAGTTTACGTGGGGAGAACACAGCGCCAACAACGACCCCATGAGATATAGCTATGCCATGAGAACGCCATCGAGGCTTCTGGCAGGAGTGGCCGTGCAGATACAGAAATTCGGGGTTATAACAGCCGACTATGAGTATGTGAATTATGGCTCGGCATTGTTTTCGCAAACCGGCGACGGATTTGATTACAGTGATAAAAACCGCGAAATAAGAACCGTTCTTCGGTCAGCTTCAAACTTCAGGGTAGGCGGCGAATACAGGTATCAGAACCTGTATCTGAGGGGCGGATACGGATATTATGGCAAGCCGTTTGAAGCCAGGGAGAATCCTGAAAACGCCAACCTCGACTACCGTACCATATCGGCCGGAATAGGCTTCAGGGCAAAAGGCGTTTCTTTCGACTTCGGTTACGTGAACTACAAATCGATGCAATACAACTATTTATATTACCTGCCTACATTTGGAGGCCCCGCGTCTCCTGGTTATGATCTTACAACGAGTAAAAATACTTTCACGTTTACCATAGGTTTCAGGTTTGGGGTGCTGTAAGCGAAATGTTGTACGGTATTGCAGTATAACGTTTGTCTTGTTCTAAAGCCGTCTTTACGGCTTTTTTTCTTCGTCGGGCATAGATTTTAGTATTATTTTTTTACAATGTATGTGGAAAATAAACATCTTCATTTTTTATCTTTGCCGTCGGGTTGGGTTATGCGTGGTATATAAATTAAGATATCATGAAAAACCCACCCTGCAGATTTAGGCTTTTTATTATGCAGATTAATTCTAAAGACAAATGACTACATTGAAAATTGCTATCCAGAAAAACGGCAGGTTAAGCGACGACTCAAGGGAACTGCTTGCAGAATGTGGAATTAAATTCTCGAACAGCGCTGCTTTGCTGAAATCGAAAGCCGTTAATTTTCCCATCGAAGCGCTGTTTCTGCGCGACGATGATATTCCTCAGTATGTTGAACAGAATGTAGCCGATATAGGGATTATTGGCGAAAATATTGCTTATGAAAAAAAGAAAAATGTGGAGACAGTAGAGTATCTCGGTTTTGCAGGCTGCAGGCTTAGCCTTGCAATACCCAGGGAAGAGGTTTACACAGGCCTCCAATACTTCATGAATAAGAAGATAGCAACCAGTTATCCTGTTGTTCTGAAAGATTTTCTTCAGAAGCACAACATAATTGCCGAGGTGGAGGAAATAAGCGGAAGTGTTGAAATTGCGCCTGGCATAGGGCTGGCCAATGCTGTGTGCGACATTGTAAGTTCGGGCAGTTCGCTTATTGCTAACGGACTTGCTGAAGTAGAAACGATACTCAAGAGCCAGGCTATAATTATTTCCAGTAAAAACCTCGGCTCTGAAAAAGAAACCATTCTTAAAAACCTGCTGTTCAGAATAAGGGCAGTGAAAAATGCAAGAGAAAACAAATATATTCTACTTAATGCCCCGGAGAGTTCAATTGATGAAATATGCAGCATACTGCCAGGCATGAAAAGCCCTACGATTTTATCGCTTACAAAAAAAGGCTGGTGCAGTATTCACGCTGTTGTAAGTGAAGATGTATTCTGGGAAAAAATCGACCTGCTGAAAAAAGCCGGAGCAGAAGGCATACTTGTAATTCCTATCGAAAAAATGATATTATGATTAACACTATTCACTATCCCGAGAAAAGTGCATGGCAAGAGCTGTGCGCAAGACCCGTATCGAAAAACAATTTTGTGAACGCCATTGTGTCCGACATAATAGCACGTGTTAAAAACGAAGGCGACAGGGCTCTTTTTCACTATGCCGAGTTGTTCGACAAAATTACTCTTGACAGCCTTAAAGTTACCGATGCTGAAATAAGCGCCGGCAGGGCAAAAGTACCGGATGAATTGAAAAAAGCCATTTCGGTAGCCAAGGCAAACATAGAGAAATTTCATTCCCAGCAATTAATACGAAAGGGCACTCCGATAGAAACTTCTGCCGGAGTAAGATGCTGGAGTAAAAGCGTTCCTATTGAAAAGGTGGGATTATACATACCCGGCGGAAGCGCATCGCTGTTTTCAACGGTTCTGATGCTGGGAACACCTGCCAGAATAGCCGGATGCAATGAAGTAGTAATGTGTACGCCTGCCGATAAAAACGGCAATATTGACCCTGCCGTGCTATATACGGCCGACCTTGTTGGCATAACCAATATATTTAAAGTTGGCGGCGCCCAGGCTATTGCGGCAATGGCATTCGGAACGCAGACAATACCGAAGATTATGAAGATTTTTGGCCCCGGCAACCAGTATGTTACCAAAGCAAAAGAACTTATAATACAGGAAGGAGTTGCTATTGATATGCCTGCAGGACCAAGCGAAGCGCTCATAATAGCCGACAGCGAAGCAAATCCGCAGTTTATTGCCGCCGACCTTTTATCGCAGGCCGAACACGGAGCCGACAGCCAGGTTATAATGCTTACCGATTCTGCAAGTTTGACAAAAGACGTATCATCGGCCATTAAGATGCAATTGGAAAAACTGCCAAGAAAGGATATTGCATCAAAAGCAATGGAATGCAGCATGATGATTGTTATGAAATCATTGGAAGAATGTATGGAATTCAGTAACATGTATGCTCCGGAACACCTTATTATCAACACTGCCAATCATGCCAGGCTTTCACAGAGGGTTGTAAATGCAGGCTCGGTATTTCTGGGCGGTTACAGTTGCGAAAGCGCAGGCGACTATGCTTCGGGAACAAACCATACGCTTCCCACAAACGGATTTGCAAAGAATTACAGCGGAATATCTGTCGGCAGTTTTTGCAAAACAATATCTTTTCAGGAAATTACACCCGGAGGCTTACTGGATATCGGGCCAACAATTGAAATAATGGCTGAAGCTGAAAATCTGACAGCCCACAAAAACGCAATAAGCATAAGGCTAAAGACACTGGCAGAAAACCGTAAACCGTTGCCATAAGCCAATTTCCCGCTACATGCCACAAAACCGCTTGCGGGGCTTCCCGCAAGCATGCCGAAGCACATGGTGAGGGTTGCGGGACTTCCCGCAAGTATGCCGAAGCACATGGTGGGTGTTGCGGGGCTTCCCGCAAGTGTGTCAAAGCACATGGTGAGGGTTGCGGGACTTCCCGCAAGTGTGCCAAAGCACATGGTGGGTGTTGCGGGGTTTCCCGCAAGCGTGCCGAAGTACATGGTGGGGGTTGCGGGACTCCCCGCAAGTATGCCAAAGCACGTGGTGGGTGTTGCGGGGCTTCCCGCAAGTGTGCCGAAGCCGTTTCAGTTCGTTGCAGCGTGCAACTCCTAAATGGAAATACTTATCTGCAGCCTGAAGTCGCTGATGTTATCTGCTCCGGTTCCGGACAATCTCGACATTATGGCGTATCTGAATCTTAACTCTGCACGGTTCCTTATTTTCCACGATATCATCATGTAGTTTTTACTGCCTTCGCCTGAAAAGGCCGGAACGGAGTAGCTGTAAATAAGGTCGTTTTCGTAAACGTATATTCTTGAATCCCACCCTTCCGTATTGAAAACGCTGAACCTTAGCCAAAAGATCAGCGGCAGCCCCGAAACATGGTAGTTTAAGTCCTGCGCCAGCAGCATGCCTGTTTCAGAGGCTTCTTCTACAAACCTGAAGTAAAATTTTGTGCCGAGCGAAAGCCTGTCGGTTATGCTGTAGCGGAAAACAGTGTTGAGGTTTCTTGCCGTGAGTTCTATCAGTTCCGGTATCCGGTTTTCTTCTTCGCCGTCTGACGTTGTAACAGAACAGTTATACGATGTTTCGGCTGAAAACCTGCCGAATGGAGTATATTTCACCCTCAATTCGCGTCTTGTTTTATATGAAGGCGAACTGATGTTGTAGCGCAGCCAGCCGTAGTCTGTTATTTCGCATCCGCCGCTTACAAACAGGTGTCTGGCGGCTTCGAACGTGAAATTTCCGAACATCGTTGTTCCCGGCAGCGATGCTCCGCCCGGCCCTTTGCCGTGAATGGCATTAAAGCCTTTTTCGTATCCCCTGAAAAGCAGGTTTACTGCAAGCCTGTCGGATAATCTGGCTGTCAGTCCCTGTACGGCGGCTATTTTGAGCGCTTCATTCACGGATATTTCGCCGAAAAGGAGTATTCTGCCGATAAAACTGTTATAGTAAACTGCCCCTGCACTGTTCAGTGCGCCCTTGAAGCTGAAGGCCTTTTCAGCATTGCCGGTTTCGGGCACAAATGGAGCCGACAGTGTTTCATACGACCACAGTGCGCCTGCCTTCGTGTTTTTGAAGCTGTACGTTACGTTGGCTGCATAAACCCTGTCGTTCAGCACATCCTTCTTTTTCATGGCAGTGCGGGTGTTGTGCAACCCTGATGTGTAGAACGACTGCACGGAGCTTTCGTTGCCGTTTGCGCCAAAATTCACTGTTGCGTCTATGTTGTTGTCTGAATAAAGTAACGACAGCGAAACGTTTTTAAATGAAATTTCTGTTGCAACTCCCCTGAAGAAACTGTTCTCGTCGGTTGATGTATATGGTTTTACAAGGCTTCTCGAGACCATCAGTCCGGGGGAATGAAGCGACAAGCCATGGGCTATGCCCGTATTTAAAACAATTCCCTGCCCGAACCGTGCCGAAAAGTCGCCTACGATAATCTTTTTAACAGTTCCCTCCCCATCCCATGCCAGGTGGCCGCTGAACATGTCGGGCATGGGAGGCGAGCCGTTAAGGAAACTTTCACCCGGATCTTTTTCTGCAGTTATCCCTCCCGAAAAACCGCCGGATGAAAACCGGTATTTTGTCAGTACTCTGGACGGTGGCCCCAGCCATGCCGTATCGGTTTCGCCGTCTTTAAATATTACGTTGGTAAGAATGCGATTCCGCCATCTGCCCCGGCTGTTTTGCCCTGCAGCATTATTATCGTCTAACGTAATAAATATGCCCATCATGGTTGCAACATCCCTGTTAAAGCCAGGCAAGGCGGCAATCTCATACAGGGAAACAATTTTTCCCGACAGCCTGACATGTTCGTGCAGAACCTTAACCTGGAAATCGGATAAAAAGAACAGGCGCAACATTTCATCTTCGTCGGCGGTATTCAGGCTTACCGGATTTTCATAAAGTTCGTACAGCATTTCAATGTAGTTGCCTGCAGCTTCGGGATCCGATTCATTTGCCGAAAGTTCTTCGGCTATCAGCATTATTGATTCGGCAAGGCCTATCTCCTGTGCACAGGCGTTTTTAAGGAAACTGAGCAGGAAAAAAAGCAGCAGATATTTTTTCATTGCAGGGTGGGAGCTGAACGGATATTATCTTATTGTGAACAGTAATGAAACGGATGACGTTAACCCCAGTTTTTCATGAGTTGCAAAGGCCAGGTCGAGCTGCATGAATCTTAGCATGTAGCCGCACCCAAATCCGAAAGAGTTGAATTCCGTATTGAACCCGCTTCGCAGCATGAAACTTCTCATAATTTCATACTCAAGTCCCATTTTCAGAGCCATTCTGTTCCCGGAGCTCATTTCTGCTTCTGCTCCGGCAAAAAGCGATTTGTTAAGCTTAGTCCCTGCTCCGACACGCAATGTCATTGGCATATCATTTTTTCTGAGCGTATTGGGGACAGGATTGAGAACATGAACTCCTATGGAGGTGTTTTTCGTAATGCCATAAACCAGCCCTGCTCCGCCTGCAATGAAATGCCTGTCTTCATATTCGCCGGGAACCAGTTCCGAAAAATAATCGACCTGCACACCTGCCGACAGTTTTTCCGAAAGGTTTAATCCGCACGACAAACCGGCAACATTACGCCGGAAATCGGCATATCCGAATGAAGAATACAAAACGCCCAATACGGCTTTGCCTGCCGGAATCTTAACTGCTGCCGTACGTGTTGAAAGTTCGTTTATGTTGAACCGGTTGTTGTAGTTAACACCTAAAACAAAAGATTTTGATAAGGCAAGCAACGCAGGATTGTGGAATGACGACCAGAATCCATCCTTCATTATACAGGCATAACCGGCGCCTGCTTCAGCGGCACCTGCAGATTGCCGGAAATAATCGGCTCCATAGGAAGTTAGAACCCCGAAGCAACATAAAGACACAACAAATAACCTGCGCAATAAATTCAAAGTTTGAATGTTTTAAACCCCAAGATACGGAAATTATTGGAAATGCAAATTAATGCGCAAAATTTTATTTGCCTGCGTTAAATAATTTAAGCATGGAAAGCAGCATTGGGACTACAGGTAGAAGGTTGTTTTTATGTTTTCTACCCTTTTGTTAAACTACGCTTGATGCGATACAATTTTTTGTACATTAAGTTAATATTAATTATAAAATGTTGTACATTACGTCGAATATTTTTATACATTTGCTGCCGAATAGAATTTCGTACGAAATTAAAAAAACAGAATCTTCGATGAGCTTTAATATTGAAAATTATTTTTCATATCAGTTGAAAAACCTTATTTTTCATTATAAGGGAAACGTTGATTCCAACACAATCAGTCGCGTACTTGATTTGTTTGACGAAAAAATGGCAGTAGCAAACAACAGTTCAAGACTGAGGAAAAGAGCCTATAATGTTCTTGTCGAAAGCCTTCAAAACCTCTATCACCATGTTGATAAGGTTCCGGATGATTTCAACGAACAGGCAGACCGATTTGGTGTATTGTGGATAATAAAAACAGACACCGGATATCAGATAGTTACAGGTAATTTTATATATACTGATAATATTGAAAAACTTGAAAAGAGAATACAGAAAATAAACAGTTTGTCGCGCGAAGGAATAAGGGATCTTTACAAGTTTATCCTTAGCCATCAGGGACTATCTGCAAAAGGTGGCGGTGGACTTGGGCTTGTAGATATTGCCAGAAAAACAGGTAATAAACTCAATTATTCATTTGTAAAATATAATGACGAATATTCATTTTTTTATTTAAATATTCTGATTAACGAAGAACAGAAAGATTAAAGAATTAAAAAAAACGTAAGCATATGGAACCAATATTTATTGAAGGAACGCCTAAAACGCCAACTATAAAATTTGATTCAAAAACAGGAATCTTTGAAATCAAGGGACGTTCAATACCCGAAAATGCGATAGAATTTTATAAACCTTTTGTCGATTGGCTTGAGACTTATAAGGTAGATCCATTGTCGAAAACGGTCGTAAGTATAAAACTTGAATACTTCAATACAAGTTCGTCAAAATGCATCCTTGAGCTCTTTAAAAAACTCGAAGCTATTCATAAAGCCAAAAATGAGGTTGAAATCAATTGGTATTACGAGGAAGACGACGAAGATATGCTTGAAGCCGGAGAAGATTATGAGGCAATTATAAGAGTGCCTTTTAAAATGATGGAAATTACCATGTAATTAAAATAAATCACTGAAATATTCATCATTTCAGCACTCATTTGAATAATATTTTGTTTTTTGCCCAAAAATAGGTTTATAATAGCAAGTGTAAACCTATGGACGGACAAAAGAAGAAGCAAAAATATTTCGCACGGTTGTCATTAAAATTATTTCTGCAGTGATTATCTTTAGAATACCCATCTGAAGAAATGATACATCACTGATCCCGCTATTGCGCTTATCGGAATGGTAAGCATCCACGCCCAAAAGATGCTTTTTGTAACGCCCCATTTTACCGCCGATACACCTTTGCGTGCTCCTACACCTATTATGGCTCCGGTAATTGTGTGGGTTGTGCTTACCGGAATACCGAAATGGGTGGACCAAAAGAGGGTTAAGGCTCCTGACGTTTCGGAACAGAATCCTTCAAAGGGTTTGACTTTTGTTATTTTCTGCCCCATGGTTTTTACAATCCGCCATCCGCCAAAAAGAGTACCAAGTGCTATTGCACTCTGGCACGACAGTATAATCCACAGAGCAATAGGGTCGTTCTGTGTTGCAAGACCTGAAACTATCAGGGCTGCCCATATTATTCCCATCGATTTCTGGGCGTCGTTGCCGCCATGTCCGAGGCTTAGTGTTGATGATGACAGAATCTGGAGTCGCCGGAATATCTTATCAACGCTTCCCGGAGTAAATTTTCTGAAAAGAAATACTACCACTGTTGAGGTTATAAATGACATGATCATTCCGAGTATCGGGGCTATAAATATGAATGCTATTATTTTTAAAAGCCCTGGGAGTATGATGACACCAGCGCCAGAATGAGTAAATGCAGCACCAACAAGCCCGCCTACAAGGGTATGTGATGAACTCGACGGCAGACCGAACCACCATGTGACAAGATTCCATATTATTGCGGCTACAAGGGCTGAGGCTATTACAGTGAGGTTTAGTACGTCGGGGTTAACCACCCCTTTCCCGATAGTATGGGCAACTTTAAGAGGAAAGACCGTAAATGCTATAAAGTTGAAAAAAGCCGCAAGAGACACTGCGACAACAGGCGAAAGAACTTTGGTTGATACCACAGTGGCAATTGAATTGGCGGAATCGTGGAATCCGTTCAGAAAATCAAAAATCAGAACTAATACGATTACAATATACAGTAACGCCATACATCGATAAAATATTATTGTTTAAACATGCTCAAAATTCACTGCAAAGTAATGACATTGGGCAAAAAAAACAAAATATAGCTCAATAAATCAGACGCAGAAAGTATATTACTGCAAAGGAATAAACAGTCCCCTGAAACTCAGGCCATTTTTATAAGTATAGCTTTAATTGTATCGGTAACGTCCTGCTGTTCGTCAACGCACCTTTCGAGCATTTCTAGAATTTTGTTGTTTTTAAGCAGTTCTTTCGGGTTTTCTTCCTTTTCGAATAACTGCAATACACCTTCAAAATAAATCTCGTCGGCCATGTGTTCAATATCCCTGACATTGTTGCACGAGGCTGTAATTTTTTCCTTATTATCAACAGGTTCTCTGAGGCAGACAACTGCTTTTTCAATTTCAACGGCCGCATCAAAAATTAAATCGGCCAGTTTTCCATAAACCGGCATCAGTTTCTGGGGCTTGTACAGGCATATCCTTTTGCTTACTCCGTATATGGAGTCAAGAACATCGTCAATATTGGATGTCAGTTCATGAATATCTTCTCTGTCGAACGGGGTAATAAACGACTTGTTGAGTTGTTCGTATGTTTTATTGGTAATTTCGTCGCCAATATGTTCTATGTCCCTTATTTCCTTATTAACTCTTTTGTGTTCGGCAATATCTTCTTTTGTCATTGATTCTTTGAGCAAAAGTGCGGCTTTTACAAGATTATTTGAAGCATTTTCAAAAAGAGGAAAGAAAGAATGATCTTTCGGAACAAAAAATTTAAGAAATTTATCAACATTCATAATTCTGTTATTTTAAATTCGGTGGTAAATCTAAACAATTATTTAATAACTGCATTAAGTATATAGTAACAAATTGCTCCAAAAAGAGCAGAAACCGGTATTGTAAGTATCCATGCCCAGAAAATGCTTGTTGTTACCCCCCATTTTACAGCCGACGCTCCCTTATGGGCTCCGACACCGATAATTGACCCGGTAATTGTATGCGTAGTACTGACCGGTATCCCAAGGAAAGTTGCTCCATACAGAGTCAGGGCACCTGCTGTTTCTGCACAGAAACCTTCAAAGGGGTTTAGTTTTGTTATTTTCTGCCCCATGGTTTTCACTATCTTCCAGCCACCAAGCATGGTTCCGAGAGCTATGGCCGTATGGCACGACAGGACTATCCACAAGTGATTTTTTATGTCGTCTTCTCCAGTAACAAAACCGGTTACAATTAATGCCACCCATATTATTCCCATCGATTTCTGGGCATCGTTTCCTCCATGCCCAAGGCTGAATGCCGACGCAGACAACAGTTGAAACCTTCTGAAATGTTTATCGACTCCCAATGGCGAAGATCGCCTTACAAGAAACATGACGACGGATGAAATTAAAAACGACATCACCATGCCCAGCATCGGAGCCACTACAATAAAAACAATAATTTTAAAAAGCCCTGCAAAAACAACCGATTTAATACCGGCTCCGACAAGTGCGGCTCCGACAAGCCCTCCAACCAGTGTATGCGATGAACTCGAAGGCAGCCCAAGCCACCATGTGAGAAGATTCCACGATATGGCAGCAACAAGGGCCGATGCTATTACGGTGAGATTTACGACACTTGGGTCAACAATTTTTCCACTAATCGTATTGGCTACATTTAACGGGAAAATCAGAAATGCCACAAAGTTGAATGTTGCCGCCAACATGACAGCTGCAAACGGAGACAAAACTCTTGTTGAAACAATTGTAGCAATAGAGTTGGCTGAATCGTGAAACCCGTTTATAAAGTCGAAAATCAGAGTGAGAGTTATTATTATTATTAAGAATGTCATTTTATTTCACATTAATTTTAATTACTGACCTGTTAAAAACACAAGTGCAAAATTAACGCAGTTTTGTAAAAAAGATGCCAAAAATAATTAAGTTTTTGTTACGTTTTATTGTTCACAAATAATATGCCCCCTATGGTAATCGTCATAGTATACTCATATTTAACGCATAATCTGTGAAATATTTCAAATTTCGGGCAAACATATATTGGGTAAAACATGTATAAATCAGCTAATTAATAAATATGATTATGAAAATTGCAAATAGCATAAATATAACTCACTTGTATTCAGCCTGTATCAGGTCGTTACTGTTATATAATTGCAAATAATAGTTAAAAAAATTGGAGCTGTCAAATTCTTTCATTATACTTCGCAATATTAAGTTTAGTACTATTTTTAATGGTATTTGACACAATAGTGAAATAAATTAATAAATAATATTAGTTTATAAAACTATTAAAATTATAGAATTAGTAAAATTATTAGTGGAGGTGGCTATGATATTATGTAGTTGTGCCAATAATAGTAGAAGGAAAAATTTTATGTATTTATGATCATCGTTGTTGTTTTTAATCACTTAAATTTAAGACAGTATGCCAAACAAACAAACTGAAACTGTATCCGAGACATACCCGGGCAATGAAATTAAGGAGTCAAAACTTCTTTTTACCCGGCGAGAAATGCTGGGAATGGTTGGTATAGCCGGCTTAACGGCTTTGACCAGTACATCATCCAACGCTGTTGCACAAACCGTACAGCCTGCACAGACACGGCCACGTATAGCCTGCCTTGTAACCTATTGGGGCGCTCCGAGATCACATGCAGACTGGATCGTAAACAAGCTTATCGATGGTTATTGGTGGCAAGGTGCATACACCCCTTCGCGGGTGGACGTTGTATCTATTTACATGCATCAACATGACGAAAGCGTATTAGCCCAAAAAGTGGCCAAAGCGAAAGGTGTTCCAGTTTTTAAGACAGTAGCTGAAGCTGTTACCCTTGGTGGAAATGAACTTGCAGTGGATGGTGTTGTCATCGTTGGAGAACATGGGAGTTATCCAACAGACCTCAAAGGGCATTGGCTCCTGCCGCGCTGGTGGATTTACCAGCAGGTGATACGTGTTTTCGAACAGAGCAAGCGTGCAGTACCGGTATTTAACGACAAACACCTATCTTACAATTGGGACGACGCCAAGTGGATGTTCGATAAATCACGCGAGTTGAATTTCCCCTTGACAGGCGGCTCTTCCATACCGGTTTATTACCGCAAGCCTGAAATAGAACTTGATATTGATACACCCATAAATAATTCGATTGTGTTTGGAGGTGCTTCTGACGAAGGTGCTATCTTCCATTGTATTGATGTGCTGCAAGCTTTCGTAGAACGTCGTAAAGGCGGTGAAACAGGCGTTAAGGCAGTACAATCCATTCGCGGACCTGAAACATGGAAATGGGTTGAACGTAATCTATGGGCAAGTAATCTGATTGATGCAGTAGCCAAGAGTTTTGAATTTAAATCCGGACATTTTCAGGAAAATACTCAGGCAAATCTTTGTGTTATAGAGTATAACGACGGAACAAAAGCGGCTGTAATTTCCGGCCGGGGTGTAGGTTGGACTTACGCTGGCGAAATAGCAGGGCAAAAAGAAGCGACAGTCGTCTCAATGCTTGGTTGGCCAGGGCCTTTTGACCAGTATCATGCCTCTAACTCCCAACCACATTGGATAACGGAAATGATGGTAACCAAAAAGGAACCATTCAATGCAGAACGATTGCTGTTGTCAACAGGAATTACGAACCATTACATGGAGTCGAATTGGGAAAACGGCCGCTTTTCTCCCATAGGACGGCGCATTGAAACACCGCACATGAACATGACTTATCGCACTACAAGAGGAGCGCAATTCAGCAAAGGCGAAAGACCACCAAGCCGCCCATATATAAGAGGGTTTACCGAGTAGGTTGTTAATAACAATACCGATTGCCTGCGTCAAATGCAGGCAATCGGTAATTTTGATGAACTAATAAATTAATAAACTATAATGAAACGCAGAGATATTATTAAAAAACTTACATTACTACCCGTGGTAGGCAACGCATTACCGGTACAGTCGCTGTTAGCCGCTCCGGTTGCCGGAAATACTGTCCCCTTGGCCAAACCATATCAGGACAGGCCGATACCTGCCCTGCACAGAGATGCTTTTGTAATGGACGGTCATGTACACGTTATGACACGTGAATTACTTAGAAATACCGATATAGGACAACGTTATACGGACGGAAATGTTGACTTGCCAAGGGCAAGGGAAGGTGGCCTTGATGCCATGTTTTTTTCCGTATATACTTTAGATGACTATCTGCCAGGACGTTTTGAAACGAAAAACACTTTTCGTGTATTACAATTGGCGCTGGATCAAATCAAAAAAAATAATAACGTCATTGAAGTGGCGCTCAATGCTTCAGACATTGAAAGAATTAATGAAAAAGGTAAGATTGCCGCTTTCCTCGACCTCGAAGGCAGTTTTGATTTGGAAGGCGACCTTCTTATTTTGCGTGCCCTATATACTATGGGATTGCGTTCCCTGCAACTTACTGCACATAACAGAACCAATGCCTTTATTGATGCATGCTCCGACGCTACCGTGTGGAACGGCATTAATAATCATGGCCGGGCTGTAATCAAGGAAATGAACGATTTGGGAATGGTAATCAATGTAGCCCATGCCACCAACGAAGCTATTATTCAGGTAGCCGAAGCAAGCCGCCAACCGGTGGCCTATACACATGGAGGTTTCCATGCCTTTGTAGATATTCCAAGATGTATAACCGACGACGCGGCAAAAGCCATCGCAGCAAAAGGCGGAATAATAGGTATTCATTTCGGAAGTTTTTTCAACAATCCCAAGTACGAAGAGTGGCAACGACAAGGTCAGCCACGGCCAACAACATCAAGACGCGCTTCGCCTCCCGTGTTCGACGAACATCCCGACGAACAAACCAACACCATTACCAAGATTGACAAACTGCTGGCACCAACAACACCGTTGAACTTCAAGGGAACCATACCCGACGATATCTGGATGCACGCCAGTCAATTGGCAAAAGTGATTGACTATGGTGTGAATCTTGTAGGCGAAGACCATATTGCCTTGGGTTCCGATTTTGACGGAGGCCCGGAACTGCCAAGGGAAATACGCGATATGCGAGACTACCCACAGATCACCATCGAATTGCAGAAACTGGAGTATTCCGAACAACGTATCCGAAAAATACTTGGCCTGAACTGGCTGCGGTTAATCAGGGAAGTGACTAATGGGTAGGATATGGATAAGTGTTTTTGGAATTGGTAAATAAATAGAGGTACGCATGTGTTAATGGCATTGTTTACAATGTATTAAAAGCATTATTTCTATGTGAATTTATCTATACCGTGTTTTACCTCGGTGTGTTGTTTTGATTTTTATCGCTTAGCCATGATTCATGTCGCAATGGTAGAGGGATTCCGGAAGTTGGTATTCAACATCCTGCAGTGATGTGGACTGACTATTTTGGCAATAATCACATCAAGTATGTTCCGCAGCATAAGATTTTTCGCGGGCTGGCCGGGTGGAGGGCAGGCTCGACGGAAAGATCGATTTCAAACTACACATTGATATGTAATGAGTACATGGAACATTTGTTGTTCTTCCTAACCAGAGGCAATGTCTATGGTAGCAATCCAAAACATATCAAATCGTTGTGCAAACACCTTTTCGGGGCGATAAGGGATGTGTTTCGCAGGCATTATGGTAAATACTCTTTGCCGAAAGTATACAACTGTATGCCAGACTCAAGGAAGAAATGAGGGGCTACATTATGTAGTATTCAGGACAAAAGCTGCATAAATATGCTATAATCGAGTCGATTAACCGAACTCTCGTTAATTTATAATGTCGAATCCGGTATAGGACGTAAGTATTGATGGCACTTTAATTCCGTCGGCACTTTGGTTGTTTTCGAGTATGGCCGCAACAATGCGTGGTAGAGCAAGGGCACTGCCGTTAAGAGTATGAGCAAGTTTTGTCTGTTTGTCGCCTTTCTCCCTAAACCGGCATTTGAGCCTGTTGGCCTGAAACGTTTCGAAGTTGGAAACAGAGCTTACTTCGAGCCAGCGTTTCTGGGCGGCCGACCATACTTCAAAGTCGTAGGTAAGGGCTGAGGTAAACGACATGTCTCCTCCACACAGTTTAAGTATCCTGTATGGAAGGTTGAGTTTTGAAACGAGACTTTCAACGTGGTTTACCATCTCCTCAAGCGACTTGTATGATCTGTCGGGATGCGCAATCTGAACTATTTCAACCTTATCGAACTGATGCAGGCGGTTCAACCCTCTTACATGAGCACCCCACGAACCGGCTTCGCGTCTGAAACATGGTGTGTACGCTATATTTTTCACAGGCAGGGTTTCGTCGTTCAGAATAACGTCGCGGTAAATATTTGTAACCGGAACTTCCGCAGTGGGAATGAGATAGAAATTGTCAAGTTGTGCATGATACATCTGCCCTTCTTTGTCGGGAAGATTACCTGTGCCGAACCCGGAGTCTTCGTTAACCATTATGGGCGGCATAACCTCACGGTAGCCCGCTTTAATACCTTCGTCAAGAAAAAAATTGATTAGGGCGCGCTGCAGCCTGGCGCCCTTCCCGAAATATACCGGAAAACCGGCTCCTGTAAGTTTTACTCCGAGGTCGAAATCAATAATATTATATTTTTTTATGAGATCCCAGTGAGGCAGGGCATTCTCGGATATTATGGGCATGTAGCCTCCCTGCCGTACGATGAGGTTATCGTCGGGGGTTTTTCCTGCCGGAACCGATTCGTGCGGCAGGTTCGGCAGTTTTATAATTTCATTCTTCAGATCTATTTCAATAGGTGATAGTTTATCAAGAAGATTTTTAATATCTTCCTTCAGCGAGTAGGTTTTTTGCTTCTGCTCTTCAGCTTCGCCCTTTCTGTCCTGCTGCATCAATGTTCCTATTGTTTTCGATACACTGTTCATTTCGTTTTGCAGGCCATCGGTTTTTTTCTGAATTTCGCGTCTTTCAGAATCGAGATGAATAATTTTGTCGATTATTTCTTCGGCATTGAAGTTTTTTATTTTAAGCCTGCTTATTACAAAGGAACTGTTTTCGCGTATCTGGTTAACTGTTAGCATTGCGTGGTATTTAAAAAAGACACAGGCTTTAAGCCTGCTGCAAAATTATAAGAAACTCCCGAGAATAATTTTACAGATAAAAAAATATTTCGGGAGATATTATTTTCGACAAAACCTATTCTGCGATTTTTACCGATACGTAAGATTTATTATCTCTTTTTCTGCTGAATTCAATTGTTCCGTCGGCAAGCGCAAAGAGAGTATGATCTCTGCCAAGGCCAACATTAAGCCCGGGGTTATGTTTTGTTCCTCTCTGGCGGACTATAATATTTCCGGCTTTAACAGTCTGACCTCCAAAAAGCTTTACACCCAATCTTTTACTTTGCGAGTCGCGTCCGTTGCGCGAACTGCCCGCTCCTTTTTTATGTGCCATAATTTATAGTGTTTTAGATCTGTCTTTTATTATTCTTCCTTTTTACTTTTTGCCGGTTTTTTCTCGGCTGTTTTTTTTGTTGCCGCAAGTTTCTTTTCTGCCGCAGTTGTCGCTTTTTTGCTATCGTTTTTTACTTCTACAGTTTCTTCGAGAGCATCAACTTTTTGCTCTACTTTTTTTACGACTTTCTTCGGGAAGCCTTTAGGTGCAATACTTAATATTTCTACCTGGGTAAAGTTTTGACGATGCCCATTTTTAACTCTGTAACCTTTTTTCCTTTTCTTTTTGAAAACGATTACCTTGTCGCCTCTTACATGATCGAGAATGTGCCCATCAACAACAAAATCAGTAATAAAAGGTTCGCCAATAGTTATTTTACCATCGTCGTCAATTAATAATACTTTTTCAAATTCAACATCCGATCCTGTTTCGGCATCAAGACGGTGAACAAAAATTTTCCGGCCTTTTTCTACTTTAAACTGCTGGCCTGCAATTTCTACGATTGCGTACATTGTTTTATTTTTTATATTACTCCGTCAGGCGTATACTGCATTTATAATAATATGGTACATCTTCGCTTGCCTGTGCGGATTATTCTTATAATTAGGTCTGCAAAGATATACAAAATAATATATTTACAAGCGTAGTGCGTAAAATGGCCAGAACAAATGCACGAAATTTTACTTTTGCTGAATGAAAGCAGTATACAGTTATTTATCCTCGATGTAAGATTTCTGTAGTGTCTATTCTTTCTTGATATACATCATCGGTTTTCCTAAATTGGAGTTCCTAACTTAGCCCGCACAAGAAGTTAAGGCAGACAAACAAATCTTAATTTTGGGCAATGGAAAAGAGCAGTGAAAAAGGGCGTTATGATCGTGCGTTCAAGGAGCGTGCGGT
>JAITVX010000063.1 GCA_031285575.1 Bacteroidales bacterium | reverse complement strand
GGGAAATTTAAACCCACCGAGAAGCTATCGGCAATATACACAGATTGAGAAAATCAGCCAAAATTTGGGAAAGAAAAACAGAATAAAAATATTGGGATTCAGAAACATTTTTCTACCTTTGCAGTTGCAAGTCGTTCTTTGTGTGTATTGTGAAAATTGACGTAAAAAAACGAGATTCGCTCGTTTCTAAATCGTTACCTGTCGAAAATTTCTTGCTCGTAACTCTCTTGCTTTCAGCCAGAAAGACAAACTCCTATGTCTTAAGCAGTGCAATATGTCTATTAAAAGGTTTCAATGGTATGTAAACTTATTTTCGCAGTAAAATGAAATAAAAAATTCAAGAAACAACATCTGCATAAATAAATTGCATGCGGTTGTCATGAAGAAAATCAGTTAATATCCAGAAGTCCTTCGGGAATTTTTATTACTACGATTCGCTTTATACTGTCTGTTTCGAGTATAAGGTCTTTATGGAATGGTAGCAGTATCTCTTTTTTTTGCGGTGATAAAATTTCGAGCAGCCATTGCCCGGGGTTTTGTATTATGCTGTTGACGGTTCCCATTTTGTTTCCGTTTTCGTCAAAAACGCTGAATCCGGTTAAGTCTTCGTAACAGTTTTCGTTGTTTAATACACCGCCCGATGTAAGAAATACTCTGCATCCATTGAACTCCTTCAGTTTGTCGGCAGTATTGTAATCTGCCAGTTTCAGATTGAGTAAATCATTGCCCCTTGTTTCCGACTCGTCAATAAAAAATGGAATCGGTCTGTTATCTATTTCAACAAAGACCGATTCCATTTCAGGAATATTGTCAACAAATGAGGACGTAACCCCCACGGTAACTGTCCCGTTACGGGCGTTTACCTTAATAATTTTTCCCAACAATATATTGCGACTGTATGCCATCGGAGCTATCCATTAGCGGCATATGCTGCAACACTACTCCTGAGCATCATTTTCGACAGGAACTCCAGTTGCGTCTTCTTCCTGCTCTGTTTCTGCGGCGGCTTCCGCAATTTCTGCGACTGTTTCAGCCAGTTCGGCAGATGCTTTTGCTGCAAGTTCGGCCTGCTTTTTAGCGAGTTTCTCAGCTCTTGCGTCATTAATTTTCTTTTCTGCTTTAATCCGGTTGGCTGTCGCTTCTGCGGCCGACTTTTCGAGACCCGATTTTTTGGCCTCAACCTTTGTTTCGTTCTGTTCCATCCAAGCATCGAAACGCCTGTCGGCTTCCGCTTCATCAAAGGCTCCTTTTTTTACGCCTTCGAGCAGGTGCTTTTTCAACAGAACTCCTTTGTTCGACAGGATAGCCCTACATGTATCTGTAGGCAATGCGCCTTTTTGCAGCCAACCAAGCGCTTTGTCGAAGTTGAGTTCGATTTTAGCGGGGTTGGTAACAGGACTGTACAGCCCTATCTTTTCAATATATCTGCCATCTCGTGGCGACCTGCTATCTGCAACCACAATGTGGTAAATGGCCACTTTCTTGCGACCTTTTCTAGCTAATCTGATTTTAACTGCCATTAATAACTACGCTTTTAAATTACCTGTTTAAAAAAATTAAGGGCGCTAAGATAACGGATATTAATTTATTGAACAAATAATTAGCAGGCTTGTTTGTCTGTTTACAACAAAACAGATAATTAAAACTATAAAAATCAAATGAATAATGCGTATATTTTTTTTAGCCGGTTATAACAGAGTACAGGCTTTTCATGCAAATTGAAAATGAATAGCAGCTGAACAAATATTTTATTTTATAATCTATTGAGCTCTTGTTATTACTTTTATAGCTAACTCAGAATAAAAACTTACACTAAAAATATTTCAAAAAGTTGGTACGGATTAGATCTTCGCCTTTTTCTGATATTCTTGTCCTGCGCTCGTTTCTTTTCAAGCTGTCTGAAATCAATACTTTATTGTTGTATTTCCTGTCACCATGTCAGCACTCATGTTTCCATTTAAGGCTGTCGAATGTTATGCGTCTTTTGAGGTAATATTCGAAGATAATGCTTTTGTTGAATATGGCGGGCATGGCTGTTTCTTCGGACAGACTTGTGCAGCTGCGGTTTTCTATGAGCGTTTTTCTAATTCTGCGACACGATGTGTGAGCTTTGATAACTGCCATGAAGTTGGCAAGCTCAAATTTTGCAAGAAACCTTAGCGCCGACATGCCGTCGAGTATTTTTCTGGCAAGTATAATCTGTTTCAGTTTACCGCCGGGAAGGTTTTTATAGAGCATGAACAGGCTGTTGCGGTAGTTGAGATATGTTTTGAACGGCGACGAGTAGGGCAATGAGCCTCCACCTACATGATACACTGCCGACTGTGGAATGCAGTAAGCCCTGTAGCCGAGTTTGCCAAGTCTCCAGCACAGGTCTATCTCTTCCATGTGGGCAAAGAACGACGGGTCGAACCCGCCGGTTCGTTTCCATGCTTCGGCGCGTATCATCATGCACGCACCGCTCGACCAAAAGATTTCTGCCACGTTGTCGTATTGCCCGATGTCTGTTTCCGTAGTGTGCAGTATTCGACCCCGGCAGAATGGATAGCCGAACCTGTCGATGTATCCTCCGGCGGCACCTGCATGTTCGAAGCGCCTGCGGTTATGGTACGACAGTATTTTGGGCTGGCACGATGCTGCACAGGGAGTAGTGTCCATAAACTCAGTCATAGGCTTCAGCCATCCTGTGGTTACTTCGATATCCGAGTTCAGCAAAAGGAAATACGTGGCGTCTATCTGTTCCAGCGCCAGGTTGTAGCCGCCGGCAAACCCGTAGTTTCGGTCAAGCCTTATGGTTTTTACCTGTTTGAAGTTCGCTTCGACCCATTCAACGGAGCCGTCGGTAGAACAGTTGTCGGCTATAAACACTGTGGCATATGTTTCGTCCGACAGCATGACTGTTGTGCCCAAAAACTGTTTGAGGTATTCCAACCCGTTCCAGTTTAGTATTACTATTGCCGTTTTAAACATCTTGCACCGGTCTTTTTCGTTTCCATCTGCGATGCGTCCACAGCCAGTATTCGGGGCGTTCCCTTATTATGTTTTCAAGGTGTTTCACATGGGTGTCGGTTATGGTGTGCAACGGCAGTCCGGCGGTGTGCTCAAACAACGGTTCTACGTTGAGGTTGTACCGTCCCCTGCCGGTTTTGCTGATATGGAAAAACACCATTGCCATATCGTATTTTGCGGCTATCTTTTCGGCGCCGGTATAAACCGGAGTGTCCTGGTTAAGAAATGTTGTCCAGTACCGTATATCTCCGACTGCCGGTGTCTGATCGGCTATTATATTGGCAATGAATGGTATTTTCTTGCTTCGGAGTTCAATGACATCTCTTATGACGTTGGACATGGAGCTGAGCATTATGCCATGTATCGACCTGTATCTATTTACGTAGCTGTCAAAACGTTTATCCTGAAGCGGCTTGTATATTATAACGAACTTGTGTTTTAATTCAAACGGTATAAAGTTGTACCACTCCCAGTTATTGTAGTGCGCCAATATGGCAATAACGTTTCTTTTCTCGGCAAACAGCCTGTCGAGTATTTCGGTGTTAGACAGCGTACATCTTTCCCGCAGCTTTTCAGGGCTAAGGTTCCTCAGCGCCAGCATCTCGACAATAAAGTCTGACAGATGCCTGTAAAACTTCCTTTTGATGCTGCGGCGTTCTCTCTCGCTTTTTTCGGGGAACGAGTTTTGCAGGTTTGTTCTTACCGTCTTTTTCCTGTATCCCGGAAAATAACAGACAAGCAGGAATATAATATCCGAAATAACATACAGAACCCTCATTGGCAGCAAAGCCAGCAGCCATGTTAAGGCGTAGAATATGTAAAATATGGCAACTTTCATGTTAATATTTCTGTTTATTCATAGTTGCTTCGCTATCGTATGACCATGGTAACGGCGCTCCGTTATCCTTTCTGGCATTACGTTGACCGTTTTTGCAGGAAATAAAAACTGCTAAAAAAATCCGGCTAAAGATATGCATTTTTTTAATTATGGATTATAAGATTATGCTATCCGGGATTGAATTTTTTGTGTAATGCCACAAAAAAATATGCTCTGTATCTGAAACTGGTATGTAACATCCCTGCTGATTCATAATCCAAATCCCGCAGCTTTTTGCAGGAATTCGCTGTGCAGGGTGTTGTTTGAGGCAATTATTTCAGAACCGGTGAGACCATTTTCGTTGCCCGAAAAGTCGCTTATCTTTCCGCCGGCTTCTCTGAGGATTGTTATCCCGGCGGCAATGTCGTAGAGGTGAAGCCCGTATTCAAAAAACACGTCGAAACGCCCGCAGGCTACATATGCAATATCGATTGACGCCGAGCCAAATCTGCGTATGCCGTGTGTATGTTTACAGAGCCATGCAATGAGTTGCAAATAGTTGTCGAGCCTTTCGAAGTCGTAGTACGGAAAGCCGGTGGCGACTAAGCTGTCAGACAGTTTTGCGGCCGCCGAAATGTTTATACGTTTGCCGTTGAGCCATGCTCCTCCGTTTTTCCATGCAGTGAAGACTTCGTTGCCGCCAACGGCGTGTATTACTCCCACAACAGGCTTGTCATCGTCAAGCAGGCCTACGCTTATTGCATATGGTTTTAGTCCGTGCACAAAATTAGTGGTACCGTCGAGAGGATCGATTACAAAACAGTATTTCTCACCTTTTTTCGACGATGAGCCTTCTTCGGTTATGAATCCGGCTTCTGGCAGTATGGCCGACAAATGCTCTACAAGCGCCATTTCAGCACCCCTATCAACGTAGCTCACAAAATCGTTGAATCCTTTTCTCTCGGTGCGGTTTCTGTCAAAGTTTTCCGCTTCGCGGACAATAAACATGGCGGTTTCAGCGGCTGCGGCTTCTATCTCGCTGCAGATTTTACGATAGTCTGTCATTATTCAGTCAATAAGTTCAATCAACATTGTGTCTGCGCCGGAAACTTCCGTCATACGCGCTTTCCTAACCATGCCTGCAAGCTTTGGCTGCCACGGATGTTTTGTTTTTATGTAGTTTGACGAAAATCCGAAAAGATACCCGTCCTTTCTGGTTTTTTCAAAGAGGACTTCGGTGGATTCACCGGTGTTCAGTTCCATAAATCGGTTGTGTTTACGCAACGACAGTTCGTGCAGCGCTTTACTGCGGCGTTCTTTTTCGGTAAAAGGTATTTTCCCGGGAAAACTTCCGGCGGCTGTTCCAGGCCTTTCGGAAAAGGGGAAAACGTGGAGGTATGATATGGGAAGAGTTTCGAGGAAACTGAGACTGTCAGCAAAGTCGCCGTCGGTTTCTCCGGGGAATCCTGTAATGATGTCGGCACCTATTCCGGCAAGCGGAATTTTTTCGCATATCCTGTAAACGAGCATTTCAAACCGGCTACGGTGGTAGCGTCTTTTCATCAGTTCAAGAATCCTGTCGGATCCGCTTTGCATCGGGATATGAAAATGCGGCAGTAGCTTTTTATTTACGGCAATGAGGTCTATTATTTCATCGGTCAGCAGGTTGGGCTCTATTGATGATATTCGGAACCGTTCAATACCCTCTACACTGACGAGTTCCGTCAGCAATTTTTCGAACGATTCGTCTGTCGATTTGCCGAAGTCGCCGGTGTTTACTCCGGTAATGACAATCTCTTTCACGCCGTTCTGCGCTATTGCGGTGGCTTGAGCCAGAAGGTCTGCCACAGGCGGGTTGCGGCTGGCCCCGCGTGCAAACGGAATTGTGCAGTATGAGCACCGATAGTCGCAGCCATCCTGTACCTTCAGGAACGACCTGGTACGGCCGCCTATCGAGAAAGATGGATTGAAAGCATCGCTGCCTGTCAGTGCGCATGAGTGTACTGCTGTCTGCCGGTTCTTTACGGCGTCTGATATGTATGAGGCAATGTTGAATTTTTCGTTCGTGCCAAGCACAAGATCAACACCCGGAATAGCGGATATTTCCTGCGGGTTGAGTTGTGCATAGCAGCCCGTAACAACGATAAAAGCACCTGGAGACATATTGATGAACCGTCTTATTGCCTGCCTACATTTTTTATCGGCGGCGTCGGTAACCGAGCATGTATTTATTACGTAGATGTCGGCACCGGCTCCGGTGGCTACTGTTTCGAATGCGTCTTCCGGAAATTCTCTTGCAATGGTTGACGTTTCAGCAAAATTGAGCTTGCAACCAAGTGTATGGAATGCTACCTTTTTCTTGATGCTTTTCATGCACTAACAAACCGTTATTTCGCAGAGGTGATGTAAACGTTTCTGAACTGCACTTCCCCGCCTTCGCTTTGGAGACAGATGGAACCTGAATCAATATTTGCTCCGGTTGCCCTGTTTTGCAGTTTTCCGTTAACGGTAATTTCAATAGTACTTCCATTACATACAATTTCCATTGTGTTCCACTGGCCGGCAGGTTTTTCCGACGATTCGGACAGTTTTTTAACGACCGCTTTCGTTTTGTCGGTTCTTTCGACGATATCTGAACCGTTCATGCACACAATGTCGCCGGCATTGCCGGGCATAAGCTGGCTTTCAATACATTTAGGCCATATTGCATCGGGTGCCTGCCAGTGGATAAATATGCCGCTGTTCGATGGTTCGGCAGGCCACCGCCACTCAACATGAAGCGTGTAGTCGGAGTATTTCTCCGTTGTCCGCATGTAGCCGAATGGCTGACCTTTTATGTTTATTATGCCATCCTTAACACTGAAAACTGTTGCGGGATCAACCGCGCTGTCCCGCAGTGAAAATGTCCATCCCGACAGGTCTTTCCCGTTAAACAGACTTACTTTACTGCTATTTGCAGTGTCCTGTGCCGCAAGCGAAGTTACTGCTGCTAAAATGACAATAGATGTCATCATGAGATTAAATTTACTTGTTTTCATTTTTCAAGATATAAAATAGTTTATGTAAATGATTTTAGAATATGATAAAAACAATTAACCTGTTGATAGTTATATAATCTATATTGTATAAAACTTCAGAAAAGAGTTTCTTTACAGAAAAGTTATAGAGGTTTTTTCCATGATTTATGATACCCCATCCTAAATGTTTGCCACAAAGATAATAGTTTTATTTGTTCAATTGAATGTATTTTTCGGTAAAAGTATGAATCTTGTCCGAATAAAGTTCCTGTCGTATATGATTATATCACTATGCAAGGTACAGACTGTTAGCTTTTATAGATTATCCACTGTTTTCGATACTTTTTCGGATTCGTTATCCTGTATGTGTCTGCTGCATCAGGATGAATTTTTACGTTTATGCTGTCCATTGAAACCACATCTGTCTTAACCCTGACCGTCTGTTTCTCCTGCAATTCAGCAAATGCCCTGTTGATTACGCCATT
>JAITVX010000061.1 GCA_031285575.1 Bacteroidales bacterium | reverse complement strand
TTTTACCGGGTAAATTCATGTGCCGTGCAGATTTGATACCATTTTACCGGGTAAATTCATGTGCCTTGCAGATTTGATGCCATTTTACCGGGTAAATTCGAGCACCTTGCAGATTTGATGCCATTTTACCGGGTAAATTCGAGCACCCTGCAGATTTGATACCATTTTACCGGGTAAATTCATGCACCCTGCAGATTTGATGCCATTTTACCGGGTAAATTCGTGCACCGTGCAGATTTGATGCCATTTTACCGGGTAAATTCATGCACCTTGCAGATTTGATGCCATTTTACCGGGTAAATTCATGTGTCTTGCAGATTTGATGCCATTTTACCGGGTAAATTCATGTGCCGTGCGGTTTCCATACTGTTTTTGCATTTTTTTAGCGTCCGATGGTGTTTTTGAAGCGTATCGACAGTTGTTTTGCGGTGTTGAACAGTTTCAGATAGCGGTATAGCAGCCGGCAGCGGCGTTTGTACATCAGGTGAAAGGCGAGCATGTGCCTCAGCGGCAGTTTCCGGTAGGGATATGATGCGGCTATTTGAGGCCATGAGTGGTGGCTGGCCGTTTCCTGTATGAGTTGTATTTTTTCTGATTCTGAAAGCGACGACTGTACATAGAGGCGCATGCTTGAGGTGGTGTCGTCGATAAAATACCGTGTTGCCCTCAGGTAGCCTTCGGTTCCGAAGCGGTTTGCCTGCATTGTTTCCAGCAGGTGCCGGTAGTAGCGGTAGTCTCTGTTTATTCTGCTGCTGTTTGCCGTGAGGCTGAACGACGAGGGGTTGGCCCTGTAGTTGTAGAAAACATCGGGTATGGCGACGACGGTTGATGAATGCATGATGCAGTCGAGGTTAAACAGCAGGTCTTCGCTGTGCAGTTCGCGTTCGCTTTTGAATTTGATGCCGTGCTTTTTGATGGTGCTGTGGCGATATATGGCTACACATACGGAGCATTCGATATCTCTGATGTTGCTGCACTCCGGAGGGTTTGCCACCATGTCGAGCGTCAGTTTACGTATGTCTTCCGGTGTGAGGCAGTATTGTTTTTTGTTCCTTACATGGGTTGCGTTCCATGTTTCGCCGCGATCGTTAAAGCGCCGGTATGAGAAGTAGAGTATGTCTGCCTGTGCGTTGCCGGCCATGGTGCATAGTTGGCGGTAGGCGGTGGGGTCAACGCAGTCGTCGGAATCGACAAATGTGATGTATTCGCCGGTGGCGGCTTCGAGGCCTGAGTTGCGGGCGTATCCCTGTCCGGCGTTTTTTTTGTGAATTACCTTTACCCTGCGGTCGTGTTCTGCATAGCGGTCGCATATTGCGGGGCTGCTGTCGGTCGAACCGTCATCTACCAGAATAATTTCGATGTGTTCCAGCGTTTGGCCAAGCAGCGAGTCGATGCACTGCGGCAGGTACTTCTGGGTGTTATAGACGGGAACTATAACCGATATCTGTGGTGTGGCGGGAGTCATTTTTTCGTCAGTGTGCGTTGTTTTCGAGAAGAACTTCGCGTATGGCGTCGAGGTATTGCCGGCCATATTTCTGGTCGGGTTCAACGTAGTTTCCTTCGGCCCATTCGTTCCATGCGCGCAGAAGGATTATTTTCTGCTGGTCGGGTTTGTTTTTTACTGTTTCTACGGCGTTGGCCAGGTGTTTTTTAAACAGGGCGGGGGTTGAGCCGGTATATACCGTGGCTTGGCGGCCGGCGCGTGGCGACCTGTCCCACTGTGGTATTACCGAGGGGTATCCGTTGTTCTGCCTGTCGAAGTCGGTGAAGATGTGTTTTATGATGTCTTTGTAGCGGTATTTGTCGAGCGGGATGTATGGCAGCAGGGGGCGTATTTTATGTTGAAGCATTTTAATTATTTTGCCTTTTGCCTTTGTTTCTGCATGCCACTGGCTGCCGGGTGCAATGGCGTCGAATCCGTCGTCGAGTATTTTCTGGTATGTGTTGAGCCAGCCCGATGTTAACCCCACAAAGTGTATTCCCTTGAGGCCGTTCTGAACCGCCAGCTGTTTCCAGAGTGTGATAAATTCCTGCGGGTTGGGCAGGTCGTGCGGCGAAAAGACCAGGAAAACGGGTTCGCCGTTAACGGTAATATACCGGCTGTCTTTAAAGGCGGGCAGCAGGTGGTAAAAGTGTTTTATGTAGTCGTCGGTGGAGTATTGCTGTTCAAATATCATTGTGTTGGCCGATGCGATTCCTTTTTTCTTTTCCCATGTGCGTGTTGTCCAGCTGTGGTTTGCCCAGGCGAGGCTGAACGGGAAGTCGGGTTTTCCGCTTTCGAGCACTTCTGCGAAAGGCCGTTCGAGTGCCGTTTTTCCGTTTCCGAACCAGTAGTGCCAGTACATGAAGCCTTCGATGCCGCATTCCCGTGCCATTGCGGCCTGCGCTTCGCGCACTTCGGGCAGGCGGAGGTCGTAAAACCCCAGGTCGGCAGGTATGCGCGGCTGGTAGTGGCCGCGGAACAGCGGTTTGGCTTTGGCTACGTTTGTCCACTCGGTAAATCCTTTTCCCCAGTGTTTGTCGTTTTCGGGTATGGGATGAAACTGTGGCAGGTAGAATGCTATTACGCGGGCTTTCCGGTGTTTTGTTTCCTGGTTCATTTTTCTTGCAGGTGTATGGTTCTGATTACTTTTGCCGGTATTCCTGCTGCAACGCAGTTTGCCGGAATGCTTTTCGTTACAACGCTGTTTGCTCCTATAATGCTGTTTTTTCCTATGGTTACTCCGGCCAGAACGGTTACCTTGTCGCCCAGCCACACATTGTCGCCTATGCTTACGGGGCCTTTTGAAAACAGCGGCCTGCTGAGGGGCGGAACGTTAAGGCTGTCGATGGTCAGTTCGCCGTGGTTATTGTCTAAAACGGTGAACCAGTTGCCTGCCGCAACATTTTTGCCGAAAACAATCCGGTTTATGGCCGATATGTGGCAGTGTTCGCCAATGGTGCTGCCGTCGCCAATAAATATTTCAGGATAAAGCGTCTGCCCGCCATAGGTATCCCATGCGGCAAGCATGGCGTTCCGGTAAATCTCTACATTGTTGCCAATGCTTATGTAGCGTGCGCCGGCAAGTTCGGCTTTTCTGTATATGATTGAGTTTTTTCCGAAGTTTTTAAACATGCGGCTTGTCCACGCCGTGTAGAGCATGTTTGCGTAATAGCCCGTTTTCTGCGAAACGGAATATGGATACAGGCGGGAGAGCAGCCTGCCCAGCTGCAGTGTAAGGTATGTTATGATTTTCCCCATTTTTTTTACTGTTTTGCTTTTGAAATTATTGATGTTAGTTTGCTGAATATTTTCAGAACCGTTCCGTAATAAACAATCGGGTATGGAAATTTTATCAGGTATTTATACGAATAGAGGGCGTAAAGAAAGCCTGCTGCCATTTCGTATGCCGCCCTGTTAAAAAACTGTTTCTGATAGTTTTTTCTTAACGCTTCGTAGTTGTATGTTATTTCCGAGAACGTGTTGCCGGTGGTTTGCCCAGATATTATTTTTGCAACCGAATGGTTGAACCGGGTTTCGGTAAGTGTTTTGTTTTTAAGAACCGAGCCTATCAGTTTCCTGTGGTTTTCGTTTTGAATGAGCATATTTGCTTCTCTGCACAGGTCGTCAATGTTTTTATATTCGCTGCAATAGCGTATTCCGTTGTCGTCGTATTCAATACAGTCGAGGGTGTTGTCGGTTTTTAAACTCAGAACGGGCAGTCCGTTTACGGCGGCATAGAGAACCATAAGGCCTCCTCCGGTAGGGTATGTGTCGAGATATATGTCGGTGCGTTCAAGAACGGCTTTCAGGTCAGACCTGTATCCTATCAAGAAGAAGCGTTGATGGAGCTTGTTGTCGTCAATAAATTTTTTCAACAGCCTGTCGTCGTCGCGGCAGGCAAAAAAGACTGTTGCCTGCGGGTTTTCATCAAACAGCCGCAACAGCAGCCTGAAAAAGGTCTGTTCCCTGTTTTTGATTTTATACGATGCCCCTCCTGAAAAAATAACTACTCTGTTTTCGTCAACCGCAGGCAGCCCGCAGAACGGAGCGTTGCTGTCTTCTATCGGATAAAACGGCTGTATAATTATTTTTTCTTTAGCAACATCCCTGTATCTGCACGACAGTGTTGCTCCCCAGTTCCGGAATTCAATTATATAATCGGTGCACGAGGAGCCGTTCCAGTAAACATGGTCGCCAAAATTAATTCTGTATTTGGCGGGAACAGGCAGGGCTTTTAACAGAATGCAGTCGATAACGGAAAGCGAATGGGTGAATATGCTGGCGGCGTTAAAGGCAACAACTGTTTGATATAAATCTGTAAGCTGTTCCGTAATATTCTGCTTTGCTTCGAAAGTGTAAATTCGGGCTTTCCCGTATTCTTCCAGTTCTTTTAAAATTTGAGTTGACTTGTATCTGCCTTCTATTATAACATACAGAATGTTCATGTCCATGCTCATAAAGGCTCTCAGGTATTGCTGGGTGAGCCCGTGATTATCCCAGGCTAAGGAATCGATCATTACCACGCGGGATGCTTCCGTATTATTGTTATCCGAAGGGGTTGGGAATATCAGGCTGCTTAATGTGCCGATAAGTTCTTCAACTTCCCGGTCATAAAATTCCGTAAAACATCGGTGTTTTAAGACACATAAAAAGGAAAGTGATTTTAACGCCCTGTTAAGGTTTTTCCGGCCAATATCTTTTCTTATATTTTCCTTTAACTTGTGAAACACGGTATTTAATGACGCCTCTAACAACATGATTACATTAATATTTCTTTATGGTTTTCGATTTTGAAACTTTATAGTCCCGTCAATGGGTATGGTGTATAGATTGCTTCGTCGTTCCTCCTACCAATGACATAATTGCGTAAATTATTGATTTTAAGCAAATATGTCATATCCGCATTATGCCACAAAATTTGGGGTGGAAACTCGCAATGACATTCATTTTTTTACCTGCAAATAAGCTATGGGGGAATATAAAATAAACATATACATAAAAGCAAAAATATATGGACGCTGATACATCATTGAACCGAACAGAAACAGATACAGGATGTATGTTTTTTTATTTTCTATATTGGGAAAAGAATACATGGCGAATGCCATGACTAAAACTATAAAACTGATAAGTCCTTCTTCCATAATATACATTTTATAGCTCGACGAGTAGTATGCATCATCTTCTACATTAAAGAACGGGTTTCCCAAAAGCAGATCGTCGCTTCTGGTAAAATCTTCAAAATTGTCGTCTAACAGTTCTTCAGATCTGTTATCTCCTTTCAGCTTGTTGTCTTCTATTTCAAAACGCCACCAAAGGGTTTCCTTTAACATTGCATTGTCTTTAAATCCGATGTAAAGCCCCGCACAAAGCAATATGGCAGAAACAGTATATTTTATTTTTAATTTAAACATACAATACACAGCCGTAAATACCATAAAATAAAAGGATACCGACAAAAGACCACAAATAAACAGTAATAAATTTCTTTTTGACTTCAGGTTATAGTTATCGATAAATAACAGTACGGGAATAATAGACCCTATAACACCCGCTTCATCGAACATTCCATGAAAACGAAGACTAAACATGGGGTCGTTTGCAACAACCAGAAAAGGATAGGCAGAATAATTATATTGTTTGAGGGCATTAAGCGGTTCTATTATTTTGTATGGAACAGGAATAGCTGACACTAACAGCCAGTTGACAAGAGAAAGTAAAAGCGATATGCAAAGCACCGTTTTAAATTTATCGAGAAGAGAAGCCAGCTTTTCATGTTCTGTTAAAACCAAAAATATTACTGTTACTATGTTTATTGCAATATGAAAATTAAATTCTTTATAATGATGTACCTGAATTAATGTTATTGATAAAACAAAAAATACCTCTTTCCATGTAACAGGCTTGAAATGCCTTATGGAAACAAAACCAATAATTGCACTGAGAGTTGCAACGAAATAAAGATTCCATGCCACCCCCCATATATAAAATGGCAGGCAATACAGAAAGACAGCAACACCGTATAAATATTCTATTACTGTCTCTTTTCTCATTGGCGAACGAACATTATTTTTCTGAAAATTACAAACATTGTAACAGTGTATAGCATATAATTGATTACGTGTGCCTGGGTAATGCCCACAACGCCATTGAAATGAATAAACAGGAATGCCAAACCGACAAACAGAGCCGAAAAAAGGAATTCGGTAATAACAAACGCTTTAGTCATTGATTTGGCTACCATTAAATAAGCAACCAGCCAACTGGCTATTTTAAACAAATCGCCTGCTAACTGCCATATAAACAGTTGCTGCATTGGATAAAAGTCGGGGGTAAACAGTATTTTTATAACAAACAGCCTTAACAGGTAAATAACTGCAAACCCAATGAAAAGTAAAGGCAGTATTACTTTATATGCCTTGAAAATTTCATGCCTGATTTCATGATTTTCTTTAAGTTCCGATAACCTCGGTAAGTAATAAACCCCGAAAGAAGACGTAACTACCATCAGATACATCTGTGATATCCGGTTCATGGCCTCCCACCATCCTGCTTCTACTGCTGAAATATTGGAAATAACATAACCCCTTAAAATAAGTTGCGAAACCGGTAGGGTTGCCATTGTAACAAAAGTCATCAATGTATAATGAACAAACTTTTTTGTAACAACCCTGTCGAGTTTTGATTTGAAATATTGAATATTCATCCAAAACTCTTTGCGGAGCATCCACAAACTTATGAGAAGCATAATGCTTTGATAGGTAACAACACTGATTAAAGCGCCATCCAGCTCCCAAAAATAAACCAGCAATAAATAAAACACCAATCCGATGATGCTGTTGGCAATATTTACCTTTACGTATATCCTGAACTTTTTAAATCCGTTTAAAACAGACAGCAGTAAATTGTTGAGTGCATAAAGGAAAACTGTTACGCCAAAAACTACAAACACATATCCGTATTGGTCAGATTTCATAATGATGGTGCTCAAAAAACCATTGAGTACAATCATGGACAGACCAACAATAAACGAGCAGAAAAGAGTAATTTTGAGCGATGTGGAAAGATATTGACGTATTTTTGGAAGATCTTCCCTGTCTTCGGCTACATATTTGGTAACTCCATTGTTAATTCCACCGGTGGCAAGACTCATGACAATTGTAGAAAAACTGTTTAATTGCCCCAGTAATGCAATACCGGAAGGGCCAATAATTACCGACACTATTTTTACGCTTATAAATCCGGTAAGCATTCTTACCAGGGTAGAAACCGAAGTAAGGGAAAACACTTTTACAATATCGGCATTGAGGAATTTCTTCCACAATACTGCCATGCTATTAAATACCTTTACCATTTATTGATAATTTCTACAACTCTTTCCACTTCGTTCTCTTCCATAACCGGACTTATCGGCAGGCTCAACACTTCCTGGTGAATTTGCTCCGTTACCGGCAACGGCAGATTATTCAAGTTTTTGTAGCATTCCTGCTTATGCGGCGGAACAGGATAGTGAATGAGCGTTTGAATACCATGTGCTGTTAAATACGCCTGCAATGCGTCACGCTGTTTGCTTCTTACA
>JAITVX010000034.1 GCA_031285575.1 Bacteroidales bacterium | reverse complement strand
CCCGGCGACTCTATATCGAGGGCAATAATGCTGAAGTTTTTCCTGCTCGCAACAGGCGACGGCAGGGCCGACACTGTGGCGCTCGAAAAAGACTTCGACAGCGCGGCGGAAGAATACCTGCCACACGGCTACCGCGAAGTAATAAACGAAATCGGGGGGATGCCGCTCTTTGAAGCAACAGAAAGGACAATAATGTTTTTCGGTATCGGCAAGCCATGGAACGTAGCCTGCCTAAATGCCTTCCAGGACGCCGTGCTGAACCACGTATCGACCGGTTCGGGCTCCGCACCGTCGTTTATCGAGTGGTGGGAAACATCGGGAAAAAGGAAAACAGTAGCCATGCCGGCAAACCTCGACGCCATAAGGATACTTACAATACACAAGTCGAAGGGGCTCGAATTTAAAGCCGTGATAGTCCCCTTTATCTCATGGAACCTCGACCATATTGCCGGCAAAGCGCCCGTTATATGGGTAAAGCCACAGACCATGCCCTTCGGCAAAATTGGCATTGCACCCGTAAAATATTCCAAAGCCCTTGAAGAAACAATTTTTGCAGGCGACTACATATCAGAAAAATATTCGGCATACCTCGACAACCTCAACCTGCTCTACGTAGCATTCACCCGTGCACGCGAAGCCCTCTGCGGTTTCAGCGAAAAGACTCCGCGTACAGATGCATCGGTATCATCACTGCTCTTAAAGGCAGTAACCTGCGAAGACACACCCGCCGGCGCCGGCGAACTCGACCTTTCACGCCTCTACAACCCCGAAGCCGGAATACTCGAATACGGAACCATAGCCCGGCAACCCGAAGCACCCACAAAGGAAGCAAACACCATACCCGCAACATACAGCGTAACAGCCAACACATTTGCCATGAAACTCAGGTTCGAAGGCGAAGACTACTTTTCGGAAAAAGCATCAGCCCGCAGCGAAAAGATAAACTACGGAAAAATAATGCACGAAGTATTTGCAGGAATCGACACGGCTTCCGATGTTGACGCCGTATTGAAAAAACTGTCGCTCGAAGGCAAGGTACCCGAAAGCCAAACCGGAGCCATGGCCGAAAAGATAAACGCACTCATATCGTCACCCGAAACAGGCGAATGGTTTCAGCCCAGTGCCACAGTGCTGCGCGAAGCCGGTATACTCGTTCCCTCAGGCACGGTAAGAAGACCCGACAGAGTGATTATAAAAGACGGAAAGGCCACGGTAATCGACTTCAAGTTCGGCATGCCCAACAGCTCGCACAGCAGGCAGCTGGCCCGGTACAGGGAACTCGTTTCGGAAATGGGATACACCGACGTGCAGGCAAAAATATGGTACGTTGACCGGAACACCGTAACTACACTCTGAATGGCAGAACACGAACCCGCAAAATACCCATGGGGCGACAGCCGGCGATTCAATTCCAGCGCCCTCTACTTCAGGAAACGCTTCGGCACAAGAGTCCAGAAGCTGTCGGTAAACGCCGGCTTCAGCTGCCCCAACCGCGACGGCACAAAGGGAACCGGCGGATGCACATACTGCAACAACAGCGCCTTCAACCCGTCATACTGCAAGCCCGAAAAACCCGTTGCCACGCAGCTCGAAGAAGGAATTGCATTCCACCGCCGGCGCTACCGCCGCGCATCGGCATACCTTGCCTACTTCCAGGCATTTTCAAACACCCACGCCCCGCTCGCCGCCCTTAAAAGGATATATGCCGAAGCGCTCGCCTTCCCCGAAGTAGCAGGAATTGTAATCGGAACACGCCCCGACTGCATCGACGACGAAAAGCTCGACTACCTCGGTGAGCTCTCATACAAACACTACGTGGCCGTTGAATATGGAATAGAATCGTGCAGCGACAAAACACTCGAACGCATAAACCGCCGCCACACATTCGCCGAAGCTGCCGAAGCAGTAAGGAAAACCGCCATGCGGGGCATAAGCACCGGGGCCCACTTCATCTTCGGCCTGCCGGGCGAAACACGCAACGGCATGATGACTCACGCCCATATAATATCGCAACTGCCGCTTGCAACCGTAAAGTTCCACCAGCTGCAGATAATAAAAGGAACGGCAATGGAGAGGGAATACCTCGGCAATCCCCTCGACTTCGTAACATTCACATGCGACCGGTACGCAGGCTTCATAATCGAATTTCTCGAAAAACTCAATCCCGAAATAGCCGTAGAACGGCTCACCGGCGAAGTGCCGCCACGCTTCCTGTCGGCCGAACCGTGGAGCGGCATGCGCGCCGACCAGATTGCCGCAATGATTGAAAACCGCATGGAACAGCTCGATACCTGGCAGGGCAGGTTGTTCAGCAAATGACTGCGACGGAAAAGCACCAGGGCAAACGCATCTAAATTTTTTGAATAATAACCTGTAACGTCTAACCTTTGTGCCAAAACATCAGATAGAAAGCCTCATCTTCTGTTTTTTGTAACTTCGTAATCTGCGCGCAGAGCGCATCAAAGCTTATTTTGAAATTTCTACATATATAGAAATCATAAAAAAGGTCTTGAAAACAGTTTCTACATATATAGAGACTATCGCGAAGCGCTTCCTCTCGGTTTCTGTAATTTTTATAAATCATGTATTCCACATGGCAAACGTATCTAAGATGACTTCCGTAAACAGGCAAGATATGCCGCACAAACATTTGATATAAATACTCAAATTTTAGATGCGTTTGCCCTGGAAAAGCACAGATTTTAGTTCCAAATTCATAATTGATTTATACATTTGCAGCCATAAAAAAAACACCGCAACACAGCTTGCGAATACGTTTAACATAAATACTATGCACGACAACAGTAAAAAAACACTCGAACTCGTCGAAAAACGCACCGCCCTTATGGCAGGCGGAGGCGAGCAGGCAATTGAAAAGCAGAAAGCATCGGGCAAGAAAACCGCCCGTGAACGCATTGCCGCAATACTCGACGAAAACTCGTTCAGCGAATACGACATCTTTATAGAACACGAAGCCCGCGACTTCGGCATGAGCGGCAAAACACTCCCCGCCGACGGCGTAGTAACCGGCACCGGAACAATATACGGCTCGCCTGTGGCAATATTTGCGCAGGACTTCACCGTAGCCGGCGGCTCGCTCGGCCTCATGCACGCCCGCAAAATAACCAAGATAATGGACCACTCCCTCCAGATGCGCATACCCCTTATAGGAATAAACGACTCGGGCGGAGCACGCATACAGGAAGGCGTAAACTCACTCGCCGGATACGGCGAAATATTCTACCGCAACACCATATCGAGCGGCGTAATACCCCAACTGTCGGTCATCCTCGGCCCATGCGCCGGTGGAGCAGTTTACTCGCCCGCACTAACCGACTTCGTATTCACAGTCGATAACATATCGAAAATGTTCATCACCGGCCCCGAAGTAATAAAGACAGTACTTGGCGAAGAAATAACAATGGAACAGCTCGGCGGAGCACGCATACACGCCGAAACAACAGGTAACGCCCACTTCTTTGCACAGTCGGAAGACGAATGCTTCCGGCAAATCCGCAAACTCCTGTCGTTCATCCCCCGCAGCAACGCCGAAGCAGCGCCGACCCCACCACCCGCCGACCCCGACTACCGCTACAACATAAACGCCATAGTACCCACCGACCCAACACAGCCCTACGACGTTAAAAACATAATACGCTCCATAACCGACAACTCCGACTTCCTCGAAATAATGGAACACTACGCCCGCAACATCGTCATCGGCTTTGCACGCATGAACGCCCGCACCGTAGGCTTCGTAGCCAACCAGCCCATAGAAATGGCCGGCGTGCTCGACGTCAACTCGTCCGACAAGGCCGCACGCTTCATCCGCTACTGCGACGCCTTCAACATACCCATCATCACCCTCGTCGATCTCCCCGGCTACCTTCCCGGCATCGACCAGGAACACGCCGGCGTAATACGCCACGGCGCAAAAATACTCTACGCCTACAGCGAAGCTACCGTACCCAAGCTCACCGTAATACTCCGTAAGGCCTACGGCGGCGGCTACATAGCCATGAGCTCGCGCCACCTGCAAGCCGACTTCGTTTACGCATGGCCAACAGCCGAAATAGCCGTAATGGGCCCCGAAGGAGCAGCCAACATAATATTCCGCCGCGAAATAGCCACAGCGCCCGACCCCAACCAGATGCGAAAAACAAAAGTAGAAGAATACAAAACAAAATTTGCCAACCCCTACGTAGCCGCCGCCAAAGGCTATGTCGATGCCATAATAGAACCCGCCGAAACACGCCGCGCACTGCTCCACGCACTGCGTGCATCGCGCCACAAAACACAGCAAATGCCAGCAAAGAAACACGGACTGCCGCCACTTTAAACCACTGCCATGAACAACAAAAACACAACAGTAAACACACAGATAGAAACCTTCGACACCCTCAACATCGACGGCACCGCATACACAACACGCCTCAGCCCCATGTTTAAACACCGCACCCCCTGGCAACCGCCAGACCCGGGGCATATTGCAAGCTTCATACCCGGCGCCGTAGCAGCAATAGCAGTACACGAAGGGCAGGAAATAGAAGAAGGCGACGAACTCATAACCATCGAAGCCATGAAAATGAAAATACGCATTAAGAGCCCCATATCCGGCACCGTAAAAAAAATACACGTACACGAAGGCGACAAAATACCCAAAGGCGCCACACTATTCGAAATCGAATAAACCGCCTTCATAAACACATGGCATGTTACTAAGCGGCATGTTACTGCAAACGCAGCATTTCGCACCGTCAAGGCAAACCCGCCCGGTGAAGTAATCCACACACACCGCCATTGCGAATGACAAAGCCTGAAGCAACGCTCAAACTTTTCTTCGCGCACAGAAACTAAATATTGTCTGTTTTTCTAAAATGCACAACGGGTATATTTTCATATGATAATGTACAAAGTTTTGTACATTTGCATCCGTATGGAACTTATTATAATCAGCATACTTATTATCATCAACGGATTTTTTTCGCTTGCCGAAATTGCTCTTATTTCGAGTAAACCGTCGCGCCTCGAGCAGATGAAGAAAGAGAAACGCGCAGGCGCAGAAACAGCCCTTGGGCTTATTAAAAATTCGGAGAAATTTCTGTCGGCAATCCAGATCGGGATAACATTAACAGGTATCATCACAGGTGTTTATGGAGGTGTGAGCATTGCTGAAAACATTGCTCCGTTTTTTGAAAATATTGAAATCCTGCGAAGTTCCTCTTACGAAATAGCATTGAGTGTTACGGTAGTGGTTATTACTTTTCTTTCGATACTTTTCGGAGAACTGGCACCAAAAACAATAGCCCTCAGCAACCCCGAAAATATAGCAGTCCGTGTTGCGCCATTTATTCGCTGGTTCAGCATAATATTCTATCCTGTCGTAAAACTGCTGTCGGCTTCCACTTCGTTTATAACCGGTATGCTTGGCATAAAAGGCTATCGCGATCACATAACCGAGTCGGAAATAAGGCAGATGTTGAAAACCGCCTCGCACGAAGGAATAATCGAAAAGGAACAAAACCTTATTCATGAAAAAGTATTTTATTTTTCCGACAAGCGGGCAAAGCACATAATGACCAACCGTATGGAGTTAGAATGGATTGACATTGAAGAAACGGCAGATGAGATAAGGGAAAAAATCATAGAATCGACCCGCAACCGGCTTCTGTGCTGCAAAAAAAAGCTCGACAACTTTATAGGAACACTTAGTGTTAAAGACTATCTGGCTGTTGGTCAAAACCTCGATAAGCGCGGCTTGATGAATCTGCTCTCGCAGCCGCTTTTTGTACCCGAAAGTGCTGAAGCCTACAAAACGCTGCAGCTTTTCAGGGAAAAACGCCTCCATTTTTGCGTGGTTGTCAACGAATATGGAAGCATTGAGGGAATAATAACTCCGCATGATATCCTCGAAAACCTTATAGGCGACATACCCGCAGAGGGTGAGAAATATGAACCCGATATTTATGAACGAGACGACAAGTCGCTGCTTGTAAGCGGCGACGCTTCAGCAGAAATACTCGATGACATATTCGAAAACTACCAGACACATCTTGAAGACGTCGATTATACCACCGTTGCCGGCTTTGTGCTTAGTAAGATAGACAAAATCCCCCAGATTGGTGATAAGGTAGAGTTCAATGATTATATAATTGAAATTGTTGATGTTGACAAAAAACGCATAGATAAAATCCTAATCAGGAAGAAATAGCATCAGCCAAAGTGTTGTACCCGTAAAAAAATAATCAGCATCCTATGGAATACCAATATCAACCTCTGATCTGCATTAAATCTATTTACATAACATTAATCAGACAATTAAGAAATAAATTTTTATTCCATTTTTGTGTTACTTTAACATTATTTAATATATTTATACTTCGTGCACTTTAGATGTAAGAGGTTTTCATTCCATTATTTTAAACTTGGTTCTACACTTTGGACAGGTCATTACATCGGTTGCTGGCAAAGAGAAAAAACGTAACGACTAACGGAACTTAAAAACAAAACGCCTGATAATTAGCATGTTATCAGGCGTTTTGTAGTCCCACCAGGAATCGAACCTGAATCTGAGGTTTAGGAAACCTCCGTTCTATCCATTGAACTATAGGACCATATAGTTCAGCAAAAATACATCATTTTTTATCAATTCAAAACATCATTGCATAATTAATTATATAAGTAAGTACTCAAAATTAAGCAGCAATATGGGAGTAATTAATTCAAGTTACTACTTATAGATTTATACAATAAAAAAGGTCAATCCCTTAACTTTGCGGTGCTAACACACAAAAAATGACTGACCATGGTTACAAAAACCGTTGCGATATACGTATTTTTTGATGATATATTGAAATCTATGAACCACAAAGAGCCGGGAAGTCGTAAAACCAGTGACGCGGAAATCATTACTGTAGTTCTGATTGCCGCCCAGCATTTTGCAGGCAACATGGAGAAGTCCATCTGTTTTGTCCGTTCTACCGGATTGATGCCTGGCAAAAGCCGCTTCAATTGCAGGTTGCACAATATAGGAGAATTTCTTGGCCAGCTCTTTTTCCATATAGGTCAGGCAATAAAGGATATGAGCCTTGAAATCATTTATAGCATCAACAGTTCCGGTAGAGGTTTGCCATAATATACGCACAAGCAAATCCAGAATTGTCAAAGGAAAACAATACAGGAATAAGTGTACATCCAAACGTGTTTATTTCTATGGCTTTAAAGTTCACATGATTGTTACTTCGGATGGTATTCCTGTAGAGTTTGCTTCAGAATACATGACATTGACGGAATAAAACAATTGCCGGTCAACCTGCCGATGGAAGTGTGCTTCTGGCAGATTCGGCGTACACTGATTATTTGCTTGAAGATATGCTGGCCGATAATAATATTTACCTGAAAGCTGCCAGGAAAAGCAATTTCAGGAAGCCTCATAATCCTTATATGGAATATCTCATATCTGTTTACAGAAAGCGGATTGAAACAGCTTTTAGTGATATTACGAAGTATTTGCCTAAGAAAATTCATGCTGTTACTGAAAAGGAGTTCCTGATTAAACTTATTGCTTTCATTTGGGGATATACTTTTGATAAATTTTACAATGTATAGATAGCAACTTGAATTAATTAATAAAGAGTCCTTTTCCTACGGCCGCCAACGCACTGTTTGTGGTATAGAAAAGCGTGTCAATACTCACATAGTCCTGAGGTCTGATCCATTTTCCCTTCAATATTCTCCAGAGCGTTTCCGCAATGTTCAGATGTGGGGAATACGGCGGGAGATCGAAGATGCAAACCTCTTCTCCAGGCAACTGCCACCCGTAGGGAACATACCCTTCAGTACAGATGTGACTCTCATCAGCATAGAAGAGGGTAATACGCCCCTTTGCATGCTGCCTCTCAAGTTCTTGCACCTTCTCATACCTGTATTCATAGAGCTGCGGCGAGGGGAATCCCCCCTTATCTTGCCCATTAATTATTGTATCGATGATAAATGATGGCAAAGAAAATTGGAATTGGTAAACAAATATGTGTAATTACTTTTTAAAATCTATTTAAGGCCTGTTAACGCAAATTTGCAGAAATGAGAAATTTTTAGTATTTTTGTATCATGGAGTTAAATTATAGTCAATATCAGCGTATTGCTGATTGTTTTCCGCGTCAGCGCGGTA
>JAITVX010000223.1 GCA_031285575.1 Bacteroidales bacterium | reverse complement strand
TGTTGTCGGTAACGTTGAGGCTGGTCTGGTCTATCAGGCTGAGGATATTCATAAGCAGTCGTTTGTCGAGTTTCGGCGCCTGTGCTGAAGCCAAAGAAGTCTGTTTAAGCCCTTTCCGTATTTCCGATTCTGAAGGGCATGATTTGGTGAGTTTCTCGTATAGTTTTGTCATATCCGTTCAATCAAATATTTATTTATATTAAGACGGGGCAATATAATGTTTTTTGCTTTCATAACGACAACCTGAGGATATTAAAAACAATAAACTGTACTTTTATCGCGAAAGTATCCTTTTTGAAATTGATGCAACTGGTTTAACCGGACAGCAAACCACTAACGTTGCGGCCACAAAAAAGTTTTTCAGCCGGATATTCCTGAAATCCGGTTTTTTCATATAAGTTTGCAGCCATTAATAAAAATATATGATGACAGGAGAAAATATCAACAGCAACGATAAAATGACCTTCCCCGCGGTTTTCTACAAAACCATGTCGCGCTTCGGAACACAAAACGCCTACTCGTTTGCAGGCGAAGAACCGATGACATACAACCGTGCCGGCAACCACATAGAAGCGCTGATGGCATTTCTCGAACTGAATGATGTTGGCCCGGGCGATAAAGTTGCAATACTGAGCCTCAACATGCCCAATTGGGCGCTGGCCTACTTCTCGATAACTTTCATGGGAGCCATTGCCGTACCCATACTTCCCGACTTTTCGGCAACCGAAATACGCAACGTGCTCGAACACTCCGAAGCGAAAGCCATATTCGTATCGGCCACCCTTGCAGGGAAACTCGAAGACTGCCGCAACGAGCCCCTCACAACCGTTATCCGCATTGAGGACTTCAGCATTGCTGGCGGCGAAGCTTTCAACAGCTCTGGAAAGCCACGGAAACGGTATAGCGTACAGGAAAACGACCTTGCCTCAATAATCTACACATCGGGCGCTACCGGACGCTCGAAAGGCGTAATGCTTACACACAGAAACATAGTATTTAACGCAATGAAAGGGCGCCTGATACAGTGGACAGACGAGAACGATCGCTTCCTGTCAGTACTCCCGATGTCGCACACCTACGAAAATACCCTCGGTCTCGTACTGCCACTCCTCAGCGGTTCGTGCGTATATTATCTGCGTAAAGCTCCAACCCCAGCAGTACTGCTGCCAGCCCTCGCGCAGGTAAAACCAACCCTTGTGCTGTCTGTTCCGCTTATAATAGAAAAAATATATTTCAACAAAATACTGCCCTCATTCCGCGAAAACACAATACTCAACACCCTGTACACGATACCGGTATTTCGGAAAATACTGAACCGCGCCGCCGGACGCAAACTGTTAGCCACCTTTGGCGGCCATCTTAGATTCTTTGGCATAGGAGGCTCGAAGCTGAACAGAAACGTTGAGAAATTTCTTCGTGAAGCCCGGTTCCCATACGCCATAGGTTACGGACTTACCGAAACCGCCCCGCTGCTTGCCGGTGCCAACCCACGCAAACAAGTATTCGAATCGACAGGCCCCAGAATAAAAGACATCGAACTGAAGCTGAATGATCCCGACCCCAAAACCGGCGAAGGTGAAATATGGGCGCGCGGCGCAAACATAATGCAGGGCTATTATAAGGAACCACAGCTTACAGCCGAAACGATAACCAGCGACGGATGGTTCAAAACCGGCGATTTGGGTGCCCTCGACCAACACGGCAACCTCTACATAAAAGGCCGCCTTAAAACAATGATAGTAGGCGCAAGTGGCGAAAACATATATCCAGAAGAAATAGAATCGGTTATAAACAACTTTCGCTACGTAGTCGAATCGCTCGTAATAGAAAAGAAAGGTAAACTTGTGGCCATGGTACATCTGAACATGGAGGAATTTGAAAAAAAATACCAACGCCTCAAGGAAGAAGCATCGGAAAAGTTTGAAGAAAAGAAACAGGAACTCATAGCCGAACTGCATCAGTACGTAAACACCCGCGTCAGCAAATTCTGCCAGATAAACCATGTTATGCTTCAACCCGCTCCTTTCCAGAAAACTGCGACAGCTAAAATAAAACGGTTCTTATACACATAATCCCTGTGGCTAACCCTGCAAAAGTTTTCGCCACCGCCTGCTGTACATGCTCCGTTCAATTTTATATTCAGGAAAAATTCTATCACTCTGAATAGCTATGAAATTCAGTGCGACAGATTCCAAATCAGACAGTTTCTGCTGTATGATTTGAGGAAAACTTTTAATATGCGAGCAGGCTTGCATCAATTCATTGAGAATTATTTTGTAATTTTGCATCAGACTGTTTGTTGTATTTAATTAATTTAAAGCTAATTAAATATGCAATTTTCATATTAGATTAACAGTCTTTTTTTATTTTTCTAAATGCACATCAGGTAGAATAATTAAAATTGCACGAACGCAAGTACAGTTAATGTATTAAATGAAAACCGACAGCTACAAAACCGTCAAAGCTCCGTCGCAGGGGCTCTATAAAGATAAGGGAAGTCGATTTATATCGTTTGCATATCCTGTCTCAGAACAGGAATCGGTGAAGCCAATAATTGACGGACTTAAAAAGAAATATCACGACGCCCGCCACCACTGCTACGCTTATATGATTGGCTACATGCGCCAGGAGTGGCGGGTTAACGACGACGGCGAACCGTCGGGTACGGCCGGCAAACCTATCCTTGGCCAAATAAATTCCGCCGGGCTTACAAACATACTGATAGCTGTGGTCAGGTATTTCGGAGGAACGCTCCTGGGCACATCGGGGCTGATAAACGCCTATAAATGTGCTGCCGCCGATGCCATAAATGCTGCAGCAGTTATCGATTTTTTTGTAAAAGACTATTACCGTTTAACGTTTCCCTACGAATCGCTGAGCCACGTCATGAAAATACTTAAAGAAGAAAATACCGGTTTCGGCAGCCAGTGTTTCGACATGAACTGCAGCATGGAAATAAACTTCAGGGCGATGAACAGGCCGGCAATACTCGAAAAACTGTCGCGCATCGGCTGCATGGAAATACTGTTTATTGAAAGGAAATGAAGGGCAGCCATCTGTCAACATACATACGCATCAGACGCTGGTGTTTTCTTATAATCAACTCCACTTCAACACCATATGTTTTATCTGATTTATTTTTCAGAAAAATCTTCCGGCGGCGGCTGAATTGTTTCGCCCCTGTCGCTTTCAGGAAACACGATACCGAAAAAATCCATTTCAGAAGTTAAAAGGCAATACTTTTGCACAAAACAAGTATTTCTGCACTACAAAAAACGGTATTTTTTCCACCGTCATTACTAACATAGTATTGAAATTCTATTTTCCGAAAAAGTCTGTTGTAAAAAATCACAAAAAACAGCATCACGTTTTAAGCGATATTTTATATATTTGGGAAAATTATTTATTAACTAAAATTCGGAGTTATGTCACACGAAAAAGCAAAAGAACAGACGAAGGTTAAGAAAGAACCCACAAAAACCTTGAAAGAAAAACGCGC
>JAITVX010000132.1 GCA_031285575.1 Bacteroidales bacterium | reverse complement strand
ATGGATTGTTGAGAAAACTTTCTCATCGATTGAGAACTACAGAAGAATGACCACTGATTACGAATACAGAACCGAATCAGAAGAAGCAATGCTGCAAATTACCCTCTGCCAAATCATGTTTAATAAATTTATAGAATAAATTCAAAACAGCTTCTAACAATATAATGTCAAAATTTGTACCTTTGCAAAAAATATGTCAAAAGAATGTATATCAAGTGGTTGCAGATTTATCGACACTCAAATCGCAACTGCGTAAAGACGGAAAATTTTCACAGGGTGTCCGTCCGTCCGCTGTTTATCAAACATTTTATTATGAGTTAGCTATAATGGTCAGATAAGGCATTTTTTGCCCGTTTCAGGCAAAAAATAAAATGTTATTCAAAAGTGTTTAAATAAGGATACTATCGCTACAATTATTTATGACTAAAATAAATAGCTCAATATATATGCAAAATTACTAATGCCGTTTGCCCTCATTATTTAGAACCTCAAAAATTAGTATCAAAATTTTTTATGATTAGCAAAATCATTATATTTGTTTAATGTAACAATAAAAAACATAATATTATGGCTAATGCAGATTTTAATTTAAATGCCGGATATCAGACAGTTATCGGCGATTATCCCAAAGTAGGCATCCGTCCTGCAATTGACGGCAGGATGAACGGAGTACGAGAATCACTTGAAAACCAGACAATGAATATGGCAAGAAATGCTGCTGCACTTATTTCATCCAGTCTGAAATATCCGAACGGCAAACCGGTTGAATGTGTCATATCAGATACAACGATAGGTGGTGTTGCGGAAGCTGCAAGATGTGCGGAGAAATTTATAAAACACGGCGTTGGCATTAGCCTCACAGTAACACCCTGCTGGTGCTACGGCAGCGAAACAATAGACATGAACGCTGAAATACCTAAAGCCATCTGGGGCTTTAATGGAACCGAACGCCCCGGGGCAGTGTATCTTGCCGCCGCCCTTGCCGGACATACAATGAAAGGTATTCCGGTATTCGGTATCTATGGGCGCAATGTTCAAGATGCAGACGACCAAAATATCCCGGAAGACGTAAAGGGAAAAATATTAAGATTTACTAAAGCCGGACTTGCTGTTGCATACATGAAAGGTAAATCATACCTGTCAATGGGTAATGTATCAATGGGCATTGCAGGCTCTATCGTGAAGGAAGATTTTTTTCAGGAATACCTCGGAATGAGGAATGAATACATTGACATGAGCGAATTTAACAGAAGGCTCAACGAATACATTTATGATGAAGCCGAATTCAGAAAAGCAATTGAATGGACAAAGAGATACTGCAAGGAAGGAACGGATATTAATGCCGTTCCCCATTCAAGGCAGCAGAAAGACAAGGAATGGGAGACGGTTGTAAAGATGGCTATGATTGCCCGTGACCTTATGGTTGGGAATCCCAAACTTAAAGAACTCGGATTCGGAGAAGAATCGAACGGTCATAACGCAATCCTGGCAGGATTCCAGGGACAAAGGCAATGGACAGACCACATGCCAAATGGTGATTTTCTGGAAGCGATATTGTGCTCGTCATTCGACTGGAACGGAACAAGGCCCCCATACCTTGTGGCAACTGAAAACGACGCAATGAATGGTGTACCTATGCTGCTTGGATATCTACTTACTAATACGGCGCAGATGTTCTCGGATATAAGGACTTACTGGAGCCCCGACGCAATGAAACGAGTAACCGGCATAGCGCCTGCAGGCACAGCCGCAAATGGTGTAATACACCTGATAAACTCTGGAGCTTCAGCTCTTGACTTTTCAGGTAAGCAAAAAGCTAATGGACAGCCGGCAGTAAAGCCGTTTTGGGAAATAACCCCGGAAGATGCCGTCGGTTGCCTCGAAGCAACGCAATGGCCCCCAGCCAGTACTGGTTACTTCAGGGGAGGTGGATTTTCCTCGCAATTCAACAGCGAAGGAGGAATGCCGGTAACAGTTTCAAGAATCAACCTTGTAAAAGGACTCGGCCCTGTTCTCCAGCTTGCCGAAGGCTGGACAGTAGAACTTCCCGAGAAAGTACACAAAACGCTTACCGACCGCACCGACCCGACATGGCCGACAACATGGTTTGCCCCACGGCTCACCGGCAAGGGAGCGTTTGCTGACGTATATTCGGTAATGGCAAATTGGGGTGCTAATCACAGTTCGTCAAGCTACGGCCATATTGGTGCCGACCTTATTACACTTGCATCGCTGCTTAGGATTCCGGTGTGTATGCACAATATTGACGAAGACATGATATTCCGTCCAAGCGCATGGAATGCCTTTGGAATGGACAAGGAAAACTCCGATTACAGAGCGTGTCAGATCTATGGCCCCATCTACAAATAACGATGGAAAAACGCGACATTGCAATAGTTTTCGACTGTGGAGCCACAAATGTAAGAGCGGTAGCCATTGATGGTAATGGAACCGCTCTTGCTTTCGACTCATACCCGAACAATACGTGCCCCGACCCGTTCTACTCAGCATACAGAATATGGGATATTAACGAAATATGGGAAAAGATATGCAAAGCGGCACAAAGAGTTATTGCTAAAATACCGGTTAGCAGGATAGTCGGTGTAACGGTAACATCTTTTGGCGTTGATGGAACACTTTTCGATGAATCAGGAAATGCATTGTATCCTGTCATATCTTGGCAATGCGAACGTACAGTTCCGATAATGGCGAATATAGAAAAATATATCCCGCTTCAAGACCTTTACATGGAATGTGGCATATCGCCAATATCATTCAACACAATAAACAAGTTGATATGGTTTTCAGAGCATAAACCTGAATTAGTTGAAAAGAGCAGTATATTCCTGATGATTCCGTCAATATTCGGTTATTTCCTTACCGGCCAAATGGCAAATGACATGACAATGGCCGGGACAACAATGACAACAAGTCTTGCAGGCAGAAAATACTCCGAAAATATATTTAAAAGAATCAACTTTCCCATTGAAAAGATGGGAACGCCGGTTGAATCAGGAAGCATAATTGGAACTGTATCTGCCAAAGCGTCGGAAGAAACATCTATACCGAAAGGAATTCCCGTCATAGCTGCCGGACATGACACACAGTTTGCAATATTCGGATCGGGAGCCGGTATAAACCAGCCTGTACTTTCGTCCGGTACATGGGAAATACTGATGACAAGATCGGAAAATTTCAGCACTGGTAAAAAACAACTTGACCTTGGTATTACAACCGAACTTGATTCATGCTCAGAATTATACAATATTGGTAACCAATGGATTGCTTCTGGCATGCTTGAATGGGCAAGGAAAATTCTATACAGCGACATCGTGGGAAACGTATATCAAGCAATGGAAACTGGAGCTGAAAAAGTACCGGCTGGCAGCAACGGAGTCAGGGTTGATCCATCATTCTATGAATTGCACAACGGTATGCCGGGCGGCAAGATAACCGGACTGACAATGGAAACAACCAGGCATGAAATTTACAGGGCAATGCTTGAAGCCCTGTCAGAAAAATTAGCCGAGGGCAAGAAAGCACTTGAAGAAGCCGGCGGCTTTAAAACAGACAGTATAATATGTGTTGGTGGCGGATCAAAAAACAGGCTATGGAATCAACTGCGGGCCAATGCAACAGGAGTTCCTATTAAAGTAATCGGACATAAGGAAACGACTGTTTTAGGAGCGTCTTTTTTTGTTCAGGCTGCATGTGGCAACTTTTCCAGTCCCGAAGCGGCAAGAGACACCATTGAATACAGTGCAGAAGTTTTTCTGCCGGAGTAATAATGTTAATGATTCTCGTATTGCTACGTTGATACAGCGGAATTAAAAAAGCTTATTCCTGTGAATAGCCGAAATATTTATTATGACAAAAAGCAATAATAATCGGTTTATCCATTTTTTTTATTCAAAAAACTGATATAGTTTTGTGCCGGTGAAATTTTTGTTTATTTAACACCTTAATTTTATAACTTATTTAAAAATAAATTGCATGGAACTTTTTTGGATTGTACCGGTATCGGCGCTTTGCGCCTTACTGTTTGCCTGGATATTTTTCAGGAACATGAAATCCCAGGAAGAAGGGACGGATAAAATGAAAGAGATTGCTTCGCACGTAAGCGAGGGAGCAATGGCTTATCTTTTTCGGCAATACAAAGTGGTAATAAAGGTTTTTATTGCGCTTGTTATACTGCTGTCTGTTCTGGCTTATTTTGGGATACAGAACCCCTTTGTCCCCATAGCATTCCTTACCGGAGGCTTTTTCTCGGGGCTTTGTGGCTATTTTGGTATGAAGACTGCGACTTTCGCTTCAAACAGAACGGCATGGGCAGCTTCAAAATCGCTTAACAAAGGGCTTCAGGTAGCTCTAAGAAGCGGTGCTGTAATGGGCCTTGTAGTAGTCGGTTTCGGGCTGCTCGATATTGCCTTGTGGTTTCTAATCCTTACCGGGCTGGTATTTACCCCCGAAAATATGGTATCGGGCCTTGACTTTCTCGGGCTTACGCTTGTGCATCCCGGAACTACCGAAACGCAGAAACTTATAGAGATAACCGCCGTTATGCTTACCTTTGGAATGGGAGCATCAACACAGGCTCTTTTTGCCCGTGTTGGTGGAGGTATATTTACAAAAGCCGCCGATGTCGGCGCCGACCTTGTTGGTAAGGTTGAAGCAGGCATTCCTGAAGACGATCCTCGTAATCCCGCCACCATTGCCGATAACGTAGGCGACAACGTAGGTGACGTTGCCGGTATGGGCGCCGACCTTTATGAATCATACGCAGGTTCTATTCTGGCCACATCCGCCCTTGGAGCAGCGTTGCCTGCAATTTCAGGCACAGGCATGAGTCAAATGGATGCTGTTGTTGCTCCGATGATTGTTTCGGCTATCGGAATATTTCTTTCCATTGCCGGTATATACTTTGTAAGAACAAAAGAATCGGCTACTCCACAGGCGCTTTTACGCGCTCTGTTGCTCGGAACAGGAGGCAGTTCTGCTCTGATTCTTGTAGTTCTTGCCGTTATGGCGGCAACAAGCATGATTACATGGGGAATATTCGGTTCAGCCGTGGCAGGACTTCTTGCAGGAGTAATAATTGGCCAGTCAACGGAATACTTTACTTCCGACGGAAACAAGCCTACACAGGGAATAGCCAAACAGGCAGAACAAGGACCGGCTACCGTTATTATAGAAGGTATGGCGGTAGGTATGTATTCAACATGGATTCCCGTTGTAACAATAGTAGCCGGTATAATAGCCGCCTATGGATTTGCCGGAGGTTTCAGCAATTTTGCACTGGGTGTTTACGGTATTGGTTTTGCCTCGGTAGGTATGCTTTCAACCCTTGGAGTAACACTTGCAACCGACGCCTTTGGCCCCATAGCCGATAATGCCGGCGGAAACGCAGAAATGTCGGGTCTGCCAAAGGAAGTAAGAGAAAGAACAGATGCTCTCGACGGTCTTGGCAATACAACTGCCGCAACAGGAAAAGGTTTTGCAATAGGCTCGGCGGCTCTTACGGCACTTGCGCTTATGGCAGCCTATATGGAGGAGGTAAGATTATGGCTTACCAAGGTAGCAGACAAGACTCCTGAAGGATTTAAGATGATAGGTGATTACCTTTTCTACTCAAAAACAGCACCTGTAAATATTCCTGAAGGAAAAACAGCCATAGCTTTAGGGACGGCTACAATACGCGACTTTGCAGCCGCTTACGACTTGTCGTTATTTAATCCGATATTGCTTGGCGGCGTATTTATTGGTGCAATGATGGCATTCCTGTTCAGTGCAATGAGCATGAAAGCTGTTGGCCGTGCAGCAGGAAAAATGGTAGATGAAGTGAGACGCCAATTCCGCGAAATTCCCGGTATCATGGAAGGTACAGGCAAACCCGACTATGCAAGATGCGTTGAAATTTCAACGGCGGGTGCACAAAGTGAAATGCTTGTTCCGTCATTAATAGCAATTGCAGTTCCATTATTAGTGGGAGTTCTTTTCGGAGTTCCTGGTGTAATTGGCCTGCTGGCCGGAGGTATGAGTGCAGGATTTGTACTTGCCTGCATGCTTAATAATGCCGGTGGTGCATGGGATAATGCTAAAAAATATATTGAAAGAGGTAATTTCGGCGGCAAGAAAAGCGAACCGCACAAAGCTACCGTAGTTGGCGACACTGTAGGTGATCCTTTCAAAGATACTTCGGGCCCGGCTCTCAATATCCTTATCAAACTTATGTCGATGGTTTCGGTTGTACTTGCCGGATTAACCGTTGCATACAG
>JAITVX010000014.1 GCA_031285575.1 Bacteroidales bacterium | reverse complement strand
TAACTGCAACTGCATTAATTTACGGCAAAGGTCGGAAGTTCCCAAAACCCGATTTCCCAACTTGGGAAAAGAAAATGATCCGGCGGAGTTTGTCGAAAATGTAATGTGCTTACACACAGAGAACTGTCTTTTCACCGATTGGCAAAAACAGGCGAAAAAGGCCGAAAAGTTCCCAATATTTTTTACGGGAAGATAAATCGCTGATAATTAGTCTGAAATGTGTATCAGGTATAGGAAAATGCACAAAAATGAGGCGAAAACAGCGTGTTTTTGCCGGAGAAAGCCTGAATGAGAGGCAATAAAGAATCATCGGGTAGGATAATACAACAGGTCTCAAATTGAGGTGCAAGGTGCAACCATACATATATGTATATGGGTTGCACCTTGCACTTCGGCTAACAGATTTGTTTATAAAGATTTTGCTATTTCAAAAAAACGCTGTAACTTTGAACCCGAGTTTTATGCAGACAAATGGGCGACAACGACAGCCAAAACGGTCAGTCGAAATAATTTAACCTAATTTGTACCCCATAAGCGAAATTGAAATTTTGATTCACTGAATATCAGCGGATTATGGGTTTGGTTCATGTACCCCCGCTTCCGCTGAATGTTTTAGGAAATAAAAGTAGAGAGTTAAAAGGCTCTTTATCAGCAATGATTAAAAAGGCGGCACCCAACTGTACCCCTTTAAGGAAAACGAAAACATAAAATGCTGATACAGAGGTGAAAAATTGAAAAGTTCACAAACCTCTCTCTCCGCCAAGTAACGAAGCAAAACAGGTCAAATCATCGTAAATCAAGTGTTTACGGTGGTTTTTTTTGTGGATATGCAAAAAATGGGTTTTTGAAAGTATAAAGGTATGAAAATACTTATGTATTTTTTATCTGAAAATAAATCCTGCTGTCCAGCAAAGAGAAAAACCATAGCGATTAACGGAACTTGAAAAATAAAAACATTATAATCAATATGTTATTAGGCTTTTTGTAGTTCCGGCAAGCCTCCCGCAGTGCTGCGGCATGATATTGTAACTTACTGATATACAAAGAAGAAGAGGTAAGCGTTAGTAACTTTTGCCGGCGCGCGGCAGCGTTCGTCATTGCATTTCGCCCGGTTATCAATGGTTTGTAAATATAATTTTGCAACAAAATTATAATAAAAATTCCTAAAAAAGCATCTACGTATTACGTAATTTTTCTACGTAAATTTACGTAGAAACCTGAAGTATGTAATATACTTCCGTTGCGGGTTATATTTCCATAATTCTATAAAAAGTATCTCTTTGCGCAGTTTTTTAAAACTGCTAACATTGGTTAAACCTATTTTTACAGGAGAGCATAAATATTATGCACGACGAAACAGCAAGCGGCATTGACAAATGGTTAGTTCCGTACGGCTGGCCTGAAAATGATTAATGCGCACGGAGTCTTTCCGCTTTTTTGTTTCTTTCTGTGGCTGCATCTACTATCATGTTTAGCAGTTGCTGGTAGTCGATTCCCGACATGCGTGCAAGTATCGGCAGGTCGGAGTGAACGGGGTGGATGCCTGCAAGGGGGTTGGCTTCGAGGAAGCATATTTGCCCGCGGCTGTCGGTTTTAAGGTCTATTCGTCCACCATCGACGGCGTTGAGGGCTTTCCAGGCCTGCAGGGCAACGGTTTTGCATTCCGCGGCAATGTCGCCGGGAAGCGGTGTGTATTTGCAGTTGTCTAAATAGTTTTCCTTCATATATACCGAATATGGCTGGTTGCCGCCGGTTGTTATCTCCATTCCGCCTATTGCCACAGCCTTGTCGCCGTGGCCAATAATGCCTACTGTAAATTCGCGGCCTGGCAGGTATTCTTCAACAATGGCGGGCTGACGGAAGCGGTGTATTATCGACAGAGCCTGTGTTTCGAGTTCGGTTTTGTTTTTTACGAGGCTGCCCTGTGTTATGCCTTTTCCGGTGCCTTCGTATAGGGGTTTTACGAAGAGTGGAAAAGGCAGGTCTATTTTTGCAATGTCGGCTGCCGATGCTGCTATACATCCTTTTCCTGTAGGTATGCCGTGCGATGCTGCAACGAGTTTTGCAAGGTGTTTGTTCAGGGCTATGCTCATTACGGCCGGACTGCTGAATACGTATGGTATGCGGTACTGGTCGAGTAGTGCGGGTATTGTCGATTCGCGTCCGTCGCCATACAGTCCTTCGGCTATGTTGAACACCATGTCCCACCGTTTCCCGGCGGCAAGGGCTTCCACGAGTTGAAATACATTGCCTGTGAGTTCGGCTGTGTGCCCCATTTCCTGCAGGACTCCGGCTATTGCGTCAATAGTGTCCTGCTTGTCGAATTCAGCGGTTTCTTCCATCGAGTAGCCTCGGTCAGTGTACCACGAGCGGAGGTCGAATGTTATTCCGAATTTCATTACTATGTTATTATATGTTTATTTTTCGGGATATTCGCACCGCACGCCCTTATAGTTCCTGAGTACAATATGTTTGCCGGTGTGTTCAACAACGTAGTTCGGCAGCAGCGGTATTTTGCCGCCGCCGCCGGGTGCATCGACAACAAATGCAGGCACTGCATAGCCACTTGTGTATCCGCGCAACCCTTTCATTATGTCGAGTCCTTTGCGTACTGTTGTGCGGAAGTGGCTCGAGCCGGGTATGAGGTCGCATTGGTAGAGGTAGTATGGGCGTACACGTATTTTGAGCAGGCGGTGCATCAGTTCTTTCATCACCGGCACACTGTCGTTTATGCCCTTCAGCAGCACAGTCTGGCTGCCGAGCGGAAATCCGCCGTTGGCGAGTTTTATGCAGGCCGCTGCACATTCGGCGGTTATTTCGGCCGGATGCGAAAAGTGCAGGCTTATGAACAGGGGGTGGTATTTGCGAAGCGTGTCTATAAGGCTGTCGGTAATACGCTGCGGCAATACTGCAGGGGTTCTCGTGCCTACTCTTATTATTTCAACGTGGCTTATTTTCCTGATGCCCGAAAGAATATAGTCGAGTGTTTCGTCGGGCAGTGTAAGCGGGTCGCCGCCGCTGATTATTACGTCTCTTATTTCGCGGTGTGCGGCTATGTATGCGAAGGCCTTTTCGTAGTCGCGCAGTCCCATGCGAGTCAGCTTGCCTACCGAGTGCGAGCGTGTGCAGTAGCGGCAGTAGTTTGAGCATACCTGCGTTACGGTAAAGAGCACCCTGTCGGGATAGCGGTGCACAATACCTTTAACCGGCGAGTGCGATGTTTCGTGCAGCGGGTCGCTCTGTTCGGGCGGCCTTTGCAGCAGTTCTTCAACAACGGGAATTACGTTGCGCCTCAGCGGGTCGGAAAACTTCGAATTGTAAATAAGCGACGCAAAATATGGTGTAACCCTCAGAGGAAGCCTGCTTTTCAGGTTATTAATAGCCATTATCTCTTTTCTCGACAGCTTCATTATTCTCGCAAGGCCGTCGATGCCGGTAAAGGCATTCTGCAACTGCCATCGCCAGTCATTCCATCTATCGGTAGTTATCAGGGGAAAGAACCGCTGCCTGAAGTCGGCATTCCGGTTACTAACTAACTGAATTGGGATTTCGTTTTGCGAAAAAATCATGGTTTTCGCGCCAGGCTCTTCGTCGGAAGGGCAACCCACGAGGCGGCTTTCTCCATAGAAAACCGTAGCCTCATTACTGTTAGCGTTCATAATTTAAGATGAATAGCTTCATCTTGATGTTTAGTTTAATTGTTTTTTAAATTTAAATTAATAATAATATTTAACGCGCCGAAAGTAACTATTCTCTCAATACGTTGTATCAGCAGAAGGCAATAAATATTAACACAGCCTCACTTTTTTCAGCAGGCGGAGTGATGCAGGCCTGTATGCCATAAAGTCGGTATAACGGAAAGTATTTTCGCTTTCATCTGCCAGGCAAGACAGGTAGATGAATACTGTGTACGGCATTTGGTAAAGTTCGCAGACATGACCTCAAACTGTTCAAAGACAGCAAGTGTATTAAAAAAGATGGATTTGTCAGAAATGCCATCCCAGAAGTACAATTAAGGCCATTATCAGGATGTTTACAAGGTTTACGGGGAGAAGGTATTTCCATTCGAGTGTAAGCAGCTGGTCGATGCGCAGGCGCGGGAATGTCCATTTGAAAAGCATTATGAGGTAGATGATGCAGAATGTTTTCCCGAGGTACCATATGAATGGTGGTATGATGTCCATAATGCGGTTGAAGCCGTCCCAGTTTCCTATATGAAGGGGCATCCATCCGCCGAAGAATATTGTGGCGGCTATTGAGGCTACTATAAACATGTTTATAAATTCGGACAGGTAGAAGAAGGCGAATTTTATTCCCGAATATTCGGTGTGGTATCCGGCGGCGAGTTCCGATTCGGCTTCGGCAAGGTCGAACGGCCCACGGTTTGTTTCGGCAATGCCCGATATCAGGTAAACGACAAAAGCTATAAACGCCGGTATATGACCTTTGAAAATGAACCATCCGCTGCGCTGTGCTTCTACTATTTCCGACAGCTGCATTGTGCCGGCCAGTATAACCATTGTGATGAGCGAGAGGCCGAGCGAGAGTTCGTAGCTTACCATCATGGCTCCGCTGCGCATTGCTCCTATCAGCGAATACTTGTTGTTGCTTGCCCATCCGGCAAGGAATGCGCCGATGACGTTGAGCGACGAAATGGCGATGATATAGAATATGCCTATGTTGAGGTCTATTGCATGAAGCCCTTTAGCAAAGGGTATGGCTCCGAGTACCATGAAGTTTACAATTATAACTATGTAGGGCGCCATGTTGAAAAGAAATCTGTCGGCGTTTTTTATAGGGATGAGTTCCTTGAAAAGGAGCTTGATAAGGTCGGCAACCGTCTGGAAAACCCCGTAGGGGCCTATCCTGTTCGGCCCAAGGCGGTTTTGGATGAATGCACACACTTTCCTTTCGGCATATACGAGAAAAAGTCCTGTTATGGCGTAGAATAAAAGGAACAGTACGCCGACTATAATCAGTTCGGTTGCGTCGGCCCAGAATGGTGTCATGGAACTTCTTATTCCTTCATCGACCGAGCGGACAAGCGGTGAGAAATCGTAGAAAACTTTCCACCACGGCTGTGTTGCGGAACTCACATTGTTTATTATCGGTTTTATAATCATGAATATAGTTTTATTATCATCCGGCAGCTTTTCATCTGTCGATATCGGGTATTACAAAGTCGAGCGAGCCGGCTATTGCAATAAGGTCGGCTATTTTAAATTCTTTCGATATATGGTTCAGTACGCCGAGATTCACAAGGTTCGGCGAGCGGAACTTGACGCGGCAGGGGTTTTTGTTTCCGTCGCTTATTATGAATACGCCGAGTTCGCCGCGTGCAGTTTCAACCCGCTGGTAATATTCCCCTTCAGGCAACTTTATTACCGGTTTCATCTTCACCGCGTGCGCACCTTCAGGTATGTTGTCTATCAGCTGGTCGATTATGTTCATCGATTCTTTCATCTCTTCCATTCTTACAAGATATCGACTGTATGTGTCGCCCTCTGTGAGCAGTACTTCGTTGAAGATTACCCTGTCGTAGGCGCTGTATGGGGCGTGTTTCCTTATGTCGCACGAAAAACCCGAAGCTCTGCCCGACGGGCCGGTTACGCCAAACGATACTGCATCATCAAGCGTAAGCGGGCCTATGCCCATGGTGCGCTCGCGGAAGATGATGTTGCCTGTAAGTATGGCGTCGTATTCGTGGATAATGGAGCGGAAGTATTTTATGAAATCTTTTACCCTTTTACGGAAGTTGGGGTGCAGGTCGTACATAACTCCTCCGAGGCAGTTGTAGCTTACTATCATCCTGCCGCCTGTTGTTTCTTCAAATATGTCGAGTATTTTCTCTCTGTCGCGCAGGCCGTAGAAAAAGCAGGTTTGACCACCCATGTCCATGCCGTATGTAGCCCAGAAAAGCTGGTGCGACTGTATTCGTGTAAGTTCCGACATTAGTGTGCGAATAACTTTAATCCGGTCGGGTATTTCCATTTCAAGGGCGTTTTCAACGGCAAGGCACACGGCTTCGTTGTTCATGTGCGCCGACAGGTAATCCATTCTGTCGGTAAGGTGTATTATTTGCGGATATGTAATGCTTTCGCACATTTTCTCGATGCCACGGTGGATGTATCCTACGTGCGGCTGCACGTTTTTTACTATTTCTCCTTGCAGTGTAACAACCAGCCGCAGTACTCCGTGAGTGGAAGGGTGCTGCGGGCCTATATTTATTACGTATTCATTCTGTTCTTCGGCGCCACCGTATGCCGCCTCATTCTCTATCTTCGCCATTTGCTGCGGTATTAGTGTCGTCAACATAATCTTTTCTCAGAGGGAACCCCCACGTGTCGTCGAGGAAAAGTCTTCGCAGGTCGGGGTGGTTGCTGAACCTTATTCCAAGCAGGTCGTATGCTTCCCTTTCGTGAAACTCGGCTGTTCGCCATATTCCACATACCGATTCGAGAACAGGGTTTGCCCTTTCCGGTGTCTTTGTCTTCAGAACAATTATCTGCCCGTGTTTCGAGGAGCCGAGATGATATATTACCCCAAGCTCCGTTCCGTAATCTACTCCTGTGAGGTTTATAAGATAGTCGCACCGGGTATCGGGGTTTTCTTTCAGCGCTTCTGCCGCCGCGAGCAGGGATGCGGGCGGAACCGTTATTTCCGCAAACTGCTTTCCTTCGTGTATTTCCGCTTCCGGAACAAGCGCCTTTACAAGCTCCGAAAACCTTGCCATATCTGTTTCAGTAGTGTTCATTGTTCGTTATTCTGTTCGCTTCTCTGTTTGCGCGATTTTGCATTTTCGGTTTCTATTTTCCTTTGCAGCTGAAGCATTCCATACAGCAGGGCTTCAGGCCTCGGAGGGCATCCGGGTACATATACATCTACCGGTATTATGTTCTCAACGCCCTTCACCACGCTGTATGAGTTGCGGCAAAACGGCCCGCCCGATATTGCGCACGACCCCATTGCAACAACATATTTGGGTTCCGACATCTGGTCGTAAAGGCGCTTCAGCACAGGCGCCATTTTCTTTACAATTGTTCCGGCCACCACAATTACGTCGGCCTGCCGGGGGCTTGCCCTGTAAACCTCCATGCCAAAGCGAGCAAAATCGTGCCTGGGAGCTCCAGCCGCCATCATCTCTATTCCGCAGCAGCTGGTTGCAAAGGTCAGGGGCCACAGCGAACTCTTGCGCCCCCAGTTTATTACGTCGTCAACTGTCGAAACAATGATGTTGGCGCCTTGTTCCTTCATCAGTTCAAGACTTCCGTTATCCCCGAACTCTTCATGTTTCATTCCTTTTATTCCCATATCAGAGCGTGTTTTTTCCAGGCATACAGCAGTCCCAGGCCAAGTATGACAAAGAAAA
>JAITVX010000162.1 GCA_031285575.1 Bacteroidales bacterium | reverse complement strand
TCAATAAAAAGAATATAGACCTTATTTTCTCAGCTCTGTGACCAATTTATGATTCGTAGGAATTACGCCAAGTCTTTTGATGGTTTCAGAAACAGAATCTTTTCTAAAATAATGGCACTAACGGTAATAGTTCTATATATTGAATTCGCTTGATTTAAGGACTTTAAAACATGTCTATATCTGCCATCGTTGTCTGTAGTAATCCTGAGCCTATTCCGGTTTATTAAAAGAGACAATTATCAGGAAATCATTTTTGATTCGGTATCCGCTTATCTGCACTATTTTTGAGTAATAGACAAGAAATCTGATAACCGGAACACAAACAGAAATACATTTGTAACATGAATGTCGGTTATGCAACATAATCATAACCGTTTTGTAACAAACTGCACACACTCTTGTAATATCCTGTATATAGCTTTGCAGCGAAAATTACAAGACAATGTTCAGTAAACTTAAAATTCTTTCACTCTTCACGGCAATATCATGTTTCCCTGCCGCTTCATTGGCGGCCAACGCTGCATTTACCGTATCAGGCACTGTTCGCGATGCAAAAAGCGGCGAGCCGGTAATCGGAGCCACCGTACAAATAAAGGATACATACAAGGGCATAACAACCGATATCGACGGCAACTATTCCCTCGCCGAAGTGCCAGGAGGAAAACAGACACTCGTTTTTTCATTCATATCATACCGCAGCGTGGAAATTGATATCGATGTGCAGGGCAACATGTCCGGCGTTGATGCCGGTATGGAACAGGAGGCTATGGAACTGGAAGAGGTTACGGTAGTGGCGCGGAAAAGGAGCGACACTGAAACCGCAATGCTCGGCGCCGTGAAGGTAGCCCCGCAGATAACAAGCGGCGTATCGGCGGCGCAGATTGCCAGGAGCCCTGACCGCACCGCCTCGGAAGTGGTTAAGCGCGTGCCCGGCATCACTGTAATCGACGACCGTTTTATAATAGTACGCGGGCTGTCGCAGCGATACAACAACGCATGGATTAACGGGCTGGCGGTGCCGAGCACCGAAGCCGACAGCCGCGCCTTCTCGTTCGACATAATTCCCGGCAGCCAGATAGACAACCTCATTGTATATAAGTCGCCCTCGCCGGAACTGCCCGGCGACTTCTCCGGCGGATTCGTGAAAATAACAACCAAAAGCATACCCGACGACAACCTCACCGAAGTAGGATACCAGACAGGCTTCAACGTCAACACGCAGTTCAGCAGTTTCTACTTCAACCCCGGCAGCCGTACCGATTTCCTGGGCTTCGACGTCAACAAACGCCCGCTCGACAAATCGTTCCCGCTGCACTACGGCTCCGTAACCGAACCCGAAGAACAGACACTGCGCAACAAAACCGGATTCAACAACGACTGGCGCGTGAAAAGCAGAGCCCCCCTGCCCGACCAGCGCCTCTCGCTTACCGTTGCACGGCGCATGGGGCCCAAAATAGGCAACATTACCTCGGTAAACTACAGCAACACGTTCAAAAGCATTGAGGGAATCAGCAACGCACGCTACGGCATATACTCGGCCGCAGCCGACAAACCCGTTTACAACAACAGCTACACCGACAGCCAGTACTCGAACGACGTGCGCCTCGGCGCCATGCACAACTGGTCGTTTGCACCCAACGCGGCAAACCGCATCGAGTTCCGCAACCTGTTCAACATCCTTGGGCGCAACCGCCTTACCGAACGCACCGGAACAAGCCAGGCATCGGGAATATACTACCAGGAGCAAACCGAGCTGCTCTACTCGTCGCGGCTCACATACACGGGGCAGCTGTCGGGCACGCACACCTTCAACAGCAACGCAACACTGTCGTGGGACGGCGGATACTCATACGCAAAACGCAGCGAGCCCGACAGACGGATTGCTTCATACATGGCAGGCACCGGAAGCCCCGACGACATACCGGCAATAATACGCAACGACAATATTAAACGCTATTTCCAGGCGCTCGACGACAATATAACATCGGCCTCGGTAAACCTCACGCAGCCGCTCGGCGACGGAAGCACCCGGCCGGCAATCCGCACAGGCCTCTACGGCGAGTTACGCTCGCGTGCATACACCCCGCGCGAGTTCATTTACCGCTACGACAGGCTCGACTACAACTTCCGCCAGCAATACCTCCTGCTGCCCTTCGGCGAAATGATGCAGCCACAGTACCTCGGAGCCGGCAACGTATATATAGAAGAAATTACCAGAAAAACCGACGCCTATTCGGCCAGCGTATATCACGGCGCAGCCTACGCAGCCATCGACATACCCGCCGGCAGGCTCTCCCTCCATGCCGGCGCACGCCTCGAAAGCAACAGCACACACCTTACATACGACCGCACCAACCTGCCCGACATGCAGATGATGGCCACCGATACGGTGAACGAACTCAACCTGCTCCCGTCGCTAAACCTCACATGGAAGTTCAGCGAAAAGCACCAGGCACGCGCCGCATACGGACGCTCGGTAAATCGCCCCGAACTCCGCGAACTGTCGCCCACCGTATATTACGACTTCGAGCTCTTCAGCGAAATAGGCGGCAACCCCGACCTGAAAACAGCCATTATCGACAACCTCGACCTGCGCTACGAATTTTACCCCCGGCGCGGCGAAACGGTAAGCCTCGGCACATTCTACAAACACTTCGCCAACCCCATTGAATGGACATTCATCGACATGGGCGGAAACCTCCGCTACATGTTCGAGAACGCCGACGAAGCCACAAGCTGGGGCTTTGAACTCGACGTGCGGAAAAACCTCGCATTCATTGGCCTCAACAACTTCTCGCTTGCCCTCAACGCCGCATGGATAGAAAGCAACGTAACCTTCAAACCCGGCGAAGTAGTATCCGAACCCAACCGCCCCATGCAGGGGCAGTCGCCCTACATCATCAACGCCGGCCTCCACTACAGCTCCGAAAAGGCCCGCCTCGACATGGCCCTCCTCTACAACCGCATAGGCGAACGGATAGTAGGCCTCGGAAAAACGAACGGCACAAACCCCGACCCAAACACCATGATACCCGACGCATACGAAATGCCCCGCAACTCGATAGACCTCACCCTGTCGAAAAAAATAAGCCGCCGCATGGAACTCCGCGCCTCGGCAAAAGACATCCTGTCGGAAGACATAGTATATAAACAGTTTCCACGCTTCATAAAAGACGGCGTAATGCACAACCGCCAGCAGACAACACGACGATACAACCCCGGCCAGTCGCTGTCCATTGGCATAACCATAAAACTATAAACACAAAAAAACGCAACACACCATGGCACACACCACAACACTCTCAACCCTCAACACCCGGCTTCAGGCCCACTTTCTTGCACTGAAATCGCTCGCAACCCGCAACCCCGAAGCCATCGGAACAACCGCCGGCCCGGGCCGAAACCAGTTTGAATGGCTTGAAACCACCTTCGGCCACGGCCGAAACCACCATGAAAGCCATGAAACAGCCACCGGCCACGGCCGAAACCCTCTTGAAGGCCATGAAACAGCTTTCGGCCCGGGCCGAAAACGTTTTGAAGCCCCTGGAACTGCTTTCGGCCCGGGCCGAAATATTTTCAACCCACCCGTTTCCGTCATTGCAAGAAGCAGAGCAACGAAGCAATCCGGAACACAGCACAGACCGCTTCGCCGCTCCGCTTCCCGCAATAGCGGCGAGGCGGAACAGCCAGGCCTCTTCCGAAACAGAAACATAATAACCGGATACATCATAGCCCCACTCCTTGCAAGAACTAAATTCATCGCCTCGCTCCTTGCAACAATGGTGTTTCAGATTCCATGCCATCCCGGATTTGTACGAAAAAAACTCAGACAGGAAGTTATTGAGCCCGCCGAAATACTTAGTGTCCGCACCCCGTCATTGCGAAACCCGCAGGGTTGAAGCAATCCATTTTACGTTATGGATTGCTTCGTCGCTCCGCTTCCCGCAATGACGGCACAACGAAAGCCACCGAAAACAATAACATAAAAATAAATTTCAAAGCAAGTTAACAAAACACTTAATTAAACCAGAAAAAAGATGAAGATGAACTTCAGAACAATTACCGCAGGTCTGCTGTTAACGGCAGCCCTTATCACAAACTGTGATAAAAAAGACGACCCCGCCACACTCAACATCGAAAACGCGCCGCAAACCGCAGTTGCCGCCACCGGCGGAACGGCAACATTCGATGTGAAGTCGAACACCGACTGGTCGGTAAGCAAGCCGGCCGACGCAACATGGCTTACAATAGCCCCGCAGAGCGGCAGCGGCAACGCACAGGTAACACTAACGCTTGCCGCCAATGAAGGCGCCTCGCGCACGGCCGCACTCAACGTCAGCGGCGGCAGCCTGTGGAAAACAGTAAACATAAGCCAGGCCGCAGCAGAAGGCAAAGACCCTGCCCCGCAAACACTCGACCTGGGCGACGGCACAGCGGCATACGAAATAAAGCAAAACACAACCCTCTCGTATCCCAACACCTACAACCTTAAAGGCTTTGTATATGTAGTTGACGGCGTAACACTCACCATCGAGCCCGGCGTAATTGTAAAAGGCGATAAAGGCACCAAGGCAACGCTCATAGTAGAGCGCGGCGGAAAAATAATGGCACAGGGAACAGCCGAACGCCCCATAGTATTTACCTCGGCACAGGCAGCCGGAAGCCGCAAGCCCGGCGACTGGGGCGGCATAATACTGCTGGGCAAGGCGCCCAACAACATGGGCGAACAGACCATTGAAGGCGGCGTACGCTCGAAACACGGCGGCACCGACCCTGCCGACAATTCCGGCACACTGAGCTACGTGCGCATTGAATTTGCCGGAATCGAATACGCAACCGACAACGAAATAAACGGCATCACCTTAGGCTCGACAGGCTCTGGCACAACGCTCGACCACATTCAGGTGTCGCACTCCGGCGACGACTCCTACGAATGGTTCGGCGGCACGGTAAACGCCCGGTATCTCGTAGCATACGGCACATGGGACGACGACTTCGACACCGACAACGGCTTCAGCGGCCGTGTTCAGTATGCACTTGCCGTGCGCAACCCGCAAACAGCCGACAAATCGGCCTCCAACAGCTTCGAGTCCGACAACAACGCCGCCGGTTCGGCCACCGAACCCTACACGTCAGTTGTGTTCGCCAACATGAGCCTGTTCGGTCCGGTAGCAAATCCGGCCTCCTACACCGACCAGGGCGGTCAGGCAGGCAGCACGACCGACGCACGCTTCCAGGCAGCGCTCCACCTGCGGCGCAACACGCAGCTCAGCATCTTCAACTCGCTGATAGCCGCCTTTCCAGTAGGCCTTATTGTTGAAAACGACAAAGGCTCAACCACGCAAACATGGGCAACCGACGGCAAACTGAACGTAACCAATTGCGTAATGGCCGGCATGATGGATAATTATCAGGATGCACAGTACTGGTCGGCCGGGTCGGTATTCAATACGGCTGAAGGCAGCGGAGCATTTGCCGAAAGCTACTTCACCCGCGAAGGCGGCGGCAACAGGGTATTCAACGCACTTGCCGACCTGAAGCTGTCGGGTACCGCAAGCCCTGCTGCTCCGGTAGTATTCCCCGCCACCGACAGCCCCCTGGCCACCGGCGCCGCATGGACAGACGCCAAAGTATCGTCGGGCTTCGACAAAGTGAACTACATAGGCGCCTTCGCCCCAACCGAAACAGCCTCCAGCAACTGGACAACCGGATGGACAAACTTCGACCCGCAGAACACCGCCTATTAGAACACCGAAAAGCACAACATAAACCGGACGGTAAATACTTGCTTACCGTCCGGTTTCGTTTTTTCGTTAAGTAAGTACTCATAATTAGTTGTACCAATTTTCGTAATTGCGAAACCAGCATGTATCACGTCATTGCGAGAGTTCACCCCAAAGTTTTGGGGCATAATGCGGATATGACATATTTGCTTAAAATCAATAATTTACGCAATTATGTCATTGGTAGGGCTTGCCCGAAGCAATGACGAACAGGATAATGTGAATTAATTATGAGTACTTACTTATTAGAATAAATATAATATCCTGTCATTAAAAAAATATTAACTTTGCGGCTGTTTTAAAATATGATTTTCAATGGGAAAGATTAAAAGAATAGGAGTTTTAACCTCAGGCGGCGACGCTCCGGGAATGAATGCCGCAATAAGGGCGGTTGTAAGAACATCTGTATATAAGGAACTGGAGGTAACAGGTATCCTAAACGGTTTCCAGGGACTGATAGACGCCAGTTTCAAGCCTCTTTACGCCCAAAGTGTAAGCGATATAATGCAGAGAGGCGGAACAATACTGAAAACAGCAAGGTGTGAAGAATTCCGGTTGCCCGAAGGAAGGCAGAAAGCATACAACAACCTCAAACAGGCCGGTATCGACGGCATAGTGATAATAGGCGGCGACGGTTCGTTTACAGGCGCAAGGCTTTTCAACGAAGAATACGAAATACCGTTTGTAGGCATCCCCGGAACTATCGACAATGACATTTTTGGCACCGACTATACAATAGGATACGACACTGCGCTCAACACCGTAGTTGAAGCCGTTGACAAAATAAGAGACACGGCAAGCGCCCACAACCGGATGTTTTTTGTTGAAGTAATGGGAGCCGAAGCCGGGTTTATTGCCCTCTACAGCGGCATAGCCAGCGGAGCCGAAGCCATACTGATACCCGAAATAAAAAACGACCTGCAAAACCTCAAAGAACTTGTTGAAGGCGGCCGTAAAAAGTCGAGCTCCATAATTATTGTAGCCGAAGGCGACGAAGGCGGCGGCGCATTTGCACTGGCCGAAGCGTTTAAAAAAGAATTCAAGGGCTATGATGTTCGCGTGTCGGTGCTTGGCCACCTTCAGCGCGGCGGCTCGCCTTCGGCTATCGACAGGGTAAACGCAAGCCGGCTGGGACAGGCCGCAGTTGAAGCCCTGATAGACGACCAGAAAAGCGTAATGGTAGGCCTGCTTAACGATGAAATTACGCTTGTGCCGTTCCGCAAAGCCGTTAAACAGCACAAAGACGTAGATCGCAGCCTCATAGAACTGTCAAAAATACTGTCGTAAAGTAACCGCTGTATATTTGTACCGGGGATAAATGGAATCAAATTATTTGCTATGTTGTGCAGAAACAAATCTGAAAAATAACAGGACATGAAAAAAGTATTACTTATAACCGTTTTAATGTATGTATTCGCTGTCGGTTTTTCTCAATCGGAATTTCCGTATTCAAAAATCCTCAGAATGTCGCAGGACGAGTTAAAAGAGAATAAGTTCAAGTATGATACCGATAAAAACCAATATGTATTAAAAAAGAGAGATGGCTGGCAGAGTACGGCAAATGTGCTTAGTGCACTGGGAGGCACAACAGCCGATATCCGCCCCCATGTGGATGACTATGAAATAATACTGCAATATGGAGATGAAGGAGTGTCTTCCCTTACAGTTATTTTTTACAACGATAATACCTACCATGAGTTAATGACTTTTGCAGTGGACAGGTGCGAGAACTTTCTCGAAACAGATTCCAATACAAAACGTAAAGCGCAGTTCAATTATGATGGATTCGCCTTTGAACTCAATATGGAAATACTGGGTATAACATCTACTACCGGCAGAACAAACTCTGCAATCGTTAAGACGCAAGACGAATCGTATAATATTTATACATACAGCATATTTACAGGTATTGAGCCCAACTCGAAATGGCTTCAGCAAGAGGCAAAAAAACAGCAGCAAAGAGACGATAAAGGCAAGAAGAAACGCACCGCTGCCGATTTGATGTAATTTTTTTGGAAGAATGCCTGTTGATGCAAATAAGGCATGCTTAACATACAACCGCAAAAACATAAAAATTACCTCGATACAGTAAAAAACTGCTACTGCTCCTGGTCGCTGAACCGCAGTCTTCTGCTCAGCCTTCTTATTGCCGTTTCAATACTCTGGTCGGGTTCTATTACGTTATAGTCGCCCCAGAATTCATTATCGGCAAAGGCGCTTACCTGTTCGGAAAAAACGTCGCTGGCTCTTATCCGTTCGTCATTTGCAATCCGTATAACGTCATGATCGGTACGGTCGGTTACGGCTATCTCGGCCATTATGGTGTAATAGGTATGGAACAGCCGTTTTTCCCAGTCGGCCTTGAATCTTATTTCTGCACGCGAATATATAAAATGGAGTTTCCCTCCCTGTTCGCGGTATTTTGCCCTGTATGATGCAATTTCCGGATATATCTTCATCCCCATCGGTTTCTTTTTGATGAATATGGCGGCGGCGGCTTCCCTGTTTTCAAGGTTGAAGCCAAATTCGGCTTCGGTTATGGCGTAAGTGCTGGTGTTGATAAACAGGCTGCCCATGAACAGCGGCTCTTCAATGTGGGGCTTCTGTTTGAAATCGATTATGTAGTGAGGCTTACCGTTAATCTCAATAACGCCCGAAAGGGAGTAATTGTAATTTTGCATGGCTTCTCTTCTAAGTATTGCTTCGGTATTTTTCACTATGTCGAGCTGCAGCGAACTGACCGGCCCTCCCTGGAGCTTGAAAAGCACCGTATCCATTTTTTCCACATTGGCGCTTTTCCTTCCTTTGTATATTTTAGCTCCGTCAAAGCGGACATCGTTGTTGTATGGTGCTTTGAATACCTGAACAGCAGCTTCGCCTATCGACACATAGTTTCTGTTTTTCTTTATTGTTTCGCGATAAAATGCCGTCATCTGGTTCGGAACCGATTCGTAGTTCAGCGAAATGGAGCTTATGGCCTGCTCTACCACAACATAAGGATTGACCGGCTTCACAACTATCTCTTTTATCGGTATCGGTGCCTGGTCGAGCTCAATAATATTATTCCTGCCGTCGAGATTCTTAAACGAACCTGTTTCTACCGATTTGTTTTTATAGCCAAGGAATGACACCTCAAGCCTTGTTGCGGTGGGTGTTACTTTCAGGGTAAATTCGCCATCGATGTTTGTTATTATCCCCACATTCGATTCGGCAACCGTTACCGTGGCAAAAACAAGCGGCTCGCGGGTCTGGGCATCAACAACTTTTCCTCTTATCGTTACGAATTCCTGAGGATAGGCATTTGTGGCAACCAGCAGCAGAAGCATTGCCGGCATCATGCGTCTAATTGTTCTCATGTTGTTTAAATTAAAGTTTAGAAAGAAATTCTGCAAGTTTAATTATATCTTCCTGCTTTTCAAGATTTATGTTATATGTTTTAATATATTTTTTAACATCAGCCTTGTTATGGGAGAAAAGAGAGAGAATGTTTTTCTTTTTAAACGGTCTGTATATGCCGCTTGAGGTGGCAATATAATATGCAACCTCGCGTTTAAAAACCATATCTTCATTCAGAACAAGGTCGTATGGTATTCCCCTTTCTGCAGTATCGCTGTACTGTCCTATTGCCGCAGTACGATTCGGCACTCCGAATGCGCCCTTTTCAAGAATATCTTTCAGGAAGAATCTGTCTCTGCAGTATATTTTAAGTTGCTGCCCGTATATCAGTTTTGCATAGCCGGGCATGTAAATAAATGTATCGCTGTCTGCAATTACATATCGCAACTCCTGTTTTTTGATTAATGTTACAGTATCATTGTTATGAAGAAGGTCTATTTCGTCATGCAGCATATTATAGTTTATCATACCGGCTGTGTAAATACCGTTTTTCATGACTATTTCCCCCTGCACAAACTGAGGATACAGGTATCTTACCGATGGCGGGAAGTTATCAATAATTCTTGTTCCGGCCGGAATGGTTATGCTTTTATACTGGCCGCACAAACAGCCGCAAAATAAAAGCAGCACTGTTATTACAAATATGTTCTTTCTCATAGCCTGGCAATTTTAATGTTTCTAACTGATATTACGCAACCCATCAGGGAAATTGAATTTCCTACATGGGAAGTTGTATTTCACTAACGGAACAAATCTCATACCGCGTAACATCAGTTTCTAACTAAAAATTATTATGTATTATGATAAAAATACATGTCAAATTACGTGAAAAATATTTATCTTTTCACACATTTTTTTTACAAACCGGTTAATAATATTTTGGTGGTGTTCTAAAAAGTATGCTGTTTTATATGTTTACCTGTTTCAGATAATGTATTACAGGCATTATATTTGTGAGGTAAACTATAACATAAGTATAACTTTAATATTATATTTGCGCAGTATTCATCGCAAAATTCATATAACATGGAACAGAAAGTAAACGTCTGGAAAGCAAACATTACAAACGGCCTCATTATGGGAATGGCCGCAGTAATCTATTCGCTTGTAATATACTTTACCGACCTCATCTTCAACAAGGCGCAGGGATATATATTTATGATTATACAGATTGCCCTGCTGGCATATCTTGTAAAATCGTACCGCGATAACAGCCTTTTCGGGCGAATTACATACGGTCAGGCCGTTGGCGCCGGAGTAATAATATGCCTTTACTGCGCCATTGTTGCAACAGCATTCCAATACCTGCTTTACTCCGTTATAGATACCGGACTTATTGCCAAACAGATTGCCTTTGCTGAAGAAACCATGCAGGCAAAAGGACTGCCGCAGGAAACAATCGACGCAGCAATGAAGGTTCAGCAGAAGCTGATTACCCCGGGTTTTATAGCCATAATGGGCATTTTCGGGAACATGTTCTGGGGAACCATAATGTCGCTTGCCGTAGCCATGTTTGTAAAAAAAGCAGGCAATCCGCTTGCCGACACACCCACTGACCTGTAAAAACGGCCAATGATGGATATCTCGGTCGTTATTCCGGCATACAATGAAGAAGAATCGATCCACGAACTCGCCGGATGGATAACAAAAATATGCACCGCAAACAACATAAGTTTTGAAATAATATTCATCGACGACGGAAGTTCCGATTCGACGTGGAAACGGATAACAGCTGCTGCATCCGTTAATGACTGCATAAAAGGTTTCCGCTTCAGGCGAAACTATGGCAAGGCCGCTGCACTCCATACCGGTTTCGGTGCAGCCTCGGGCAACGTTGTAATAACAATGGATGCCGACCTGCAGGACAGTCCCGACGAAATTCCGGGACTTCTGAAAATGATAACCGACGATGGCTGCGACGTAGTGTCGGGCTGGAAAAAAAAGCGCTACGATCCGTTCATCAAGCGCATCACCAGCAAGTTCTATAACAGGTCTGCACGAATTGTTTCAGGGATCGACCTGCACGATTTCAACTGCGGCATCAAAGCATACCGCTGCGACGTGGTTAAAAGCATCGAAGTGTATGGCGAAATGCACCGCTACATACCGATGCTGGCCAAAGAGGCCGGGTTCTCGAAAATTGGCGAAAAAATTGTTCGCCACAACCCGCGCAAATACGGTGTTACCAAATACGGAATAGACCGTTTCATAAAAGGCTATCTCGATCTGCTCACAATAAGCTTTATTACCCGCTTCGGAAAAAGCCCCATGCACCTCTTTGGCTTTGCAGGCACTCTTGTATTCATGGCCGGCTTCGTTATGGCCGGATATCTTGGCATAAGCAAGATGCACTTCGTAGCACAGGGAATGAAAGCCCCGCTCGTAACAGACAGTCCGTGGTTCTACATAGCCCTTACCGCCATGATAATAGGTTCTCTGTTTTTCCTTACCGGATTTCTCGGTGAGCTTGTAAGCCGCAACTCGTCTGAAAGGAACAGTTACCTTATACGCGACATGGTTAACGCCTGACCGCTACAGCCCCGGCAGCCTGTTGATGTAATCGGCAGGCGTTCCCAGCATCAGCAGCATATTCTGTTCCGGAATACCGGCACGGCGGCCTGCCTCAATATCACTTTCGCTGTCGCCTATAAGCATGCAGTTTTTCATGCACAGGCTGTAATCGCTTGCAGCCTGCAAAAGCATTCCAGGGCCGGGCTTCCGGCAATTGCACTCTCCGGTATAATCGGGATGATGCGGACAATGATATACTCCATCGATAATAATACCGTTGCTGTAAAACCGTCCAACAACCCATTCCATCAAATAGTTGAAATCATTTTCCGTGTAAAGCCCCTTTGCAATACCCGCCTGGTTTGTGATAATAATTATAAGGTACCCGGCACGTGAATACAGTTTGCACAAATCGAAGATACCGCTGGTAAATTCAAAATCTTCCATGCGGTAAACGTGAACCTTATCGGTGTTGATAACTCCGTCGCGGTCAATAAAAAGAGCTTTATTCATTTTATTATACTTTAATAACTATACTTCTTCGGAAAATAGAACTTCAATACACTATTCGTCATTGCGACCGCGAGGTACGAAGCCTGAAGCAATCCAGAACACCACATGGATTGCTTCAGGCTTTTCCTTCGCAATGACGAACAGGGTAGTGTAGTTCTGTTTCCCGAAAAAGCCTGTTTCAGTCATTTTCATGTTAATGTACTGTGCCGTTGCAACGCCGGGTGAAATTAATTCTGTAATGTAC
>JAITVX010000155.1 GCA_031285575.1 Bacteroidales bacterium | reverse complement strand
CCTGCGTAGAAGGAGCCGAACTGTTTGGCCAGCAGTGCATCGGCTACTACGCGGTTGCGCGACAGGTCTTTTTTGTGTGTAAAGTAGTCGTAGGCCAGGTTGATGTCGTAATAGAGTTTTCCGGAGTCGATATTGGCCGACGTGTATGATACTGTGGCGCCGATGCCGGTGTATTTCATCCCTGTGCTGTCTTTATCGGGGGTATATCCCCACAAGGAGGTGTTGTATCCGTAGGCGTGGCGTGTTTTTTGGGTAAAATCGACAGAGCCTTCGAGTACGCTGCGGTCGATGAAGCGTTTCCCGAACAGCGATATGTCGTTGTCCATATATCCGGCGTTCACTTTCTGGTCGTTGTTAAGTTTAATTTTCCCGCTTGTTGATAGGTGGCGGGCATAGAGGCCTGCCGCTCCTTTTTTTGAACGTTCGCTGGCAATGCTTAGCTCTCCGAGCCCCGACAGATGGGTGCCGAGGCCTGCGTTGATGTAGCTTTTATAGAGTTTCGTAAGCGGGTCGGGCAGCAGGGTGGCTGCTTTTATGGGGTTTATGGTATATTGCGGCATCAGTGGCTGTGCGTTTACGCCGTAGCGGAACTGCGGTTTCGTTTGTGCCGTGTCGTTCAGCTCGGGCAGGAGGCTGCGTTTCGTGGCTGCTCCAAGCGAAGGGCGGTAGGGGTTGTAGAGCGTAACTTCGCGGCTCAGCGCCTGGTCGCTGTTCTGCTGCGCCCGCGTGCCTGACAGTATTGCCGACGTCAGTATGAGTATTATTGAATACCGTTGTATCATTTTATGTTTATTCATTTGGCTTGTCGGGTTATTGTTCCGGGAAATGTTTTGGTTACTGTTGTGCGTCGAGCGATGCGAGTTTCGCCTTTACCTCGTCTAATATGCCGTCGTTGTCTGTTTCATAATAGTCGTTAAGGCTTTGCAGTGTTGCTCGCGCCTGAAGCATGTCGCCTTTTTTGTAGCTTATGTCGGATATGAGCAGGAATACCCTTGCCATCCAGTACTGGTGCGGTGTTTTCAGGTCAATCAGTTCAAGTGCCGTTTTTTCGGCTTCGCCGGTGTTGCCCTGCCTGTCGAGCAGCTCGGCAATGCGGTATTTGCTTTCGGCGCCTTCTGCGCTTACTGCCTCAACGGCCACGCGGCGGAAATCGGCAATGGCTTCGTCGTAACGGTTCAGGCTGTAATATGCTTTTGCCCTCATAAATATGGCTTCGCGCAGCAACTCTTCGGGCACGTATGGCAGAGCGGCAATTTTACCGGCCGCGTCGATTGTGTTCTGTGCATCGCCGGTGAACGATGCCGACAGCAACTGTCCCTGGAGGGCGTTTAGCCTGTTTGCATCGTTTGAAGCGGCTGCTTCAAGTCTTTTATAGTATTGAACGGCCTGTTCAAAGTCTTCACTGTCGTAAAGCAACCCGGCTGCAGCGGCCAGCGACTGTTCAAGGTATGGTGTATTGGGTTCTGCCGATATTTCCATGTAGAGTTTCAGTGCTTCGCCGGTCTGCTTAAGCTGCATGTACGAGCCTGCAAGGTAGAACCTGGCATTCATAACGAAGCTTCCTTCTGGAAACTGGCCGACGTAATCTGAAAGCACCTCTGCCGCCCGTTGATAGTCGGCCTGCATATACAGGTTTTCGCCCGAAATATAGGTAAGCGAGTCCTGCTGGCTGGCGCTGACGGCGACGTCAACATCTCTTACATACGAAAAATAGGCAGATACATCGTTCATGTCAACGTATGAGTTCCTCAAGCCGGTAAGCGCGTACCTTGCTTCAGGTGTCGATTTATAGTTTTCAATAACCTTCTTATACTGTTCAATAGCCTTCCGGTTGTCGCCCTGGTTGTAATACAGCAGCCCGAGCTGAACAATTGCCGCCGGCACAAGCGCACTGCCCGGATAGTCGGATATTACTGCATTGAAATCAGCTTCCCCGCTGCGGAAGTCTTCGAGGGTAACATAAGCGCGTCCGCGTTCATATATTACGCCGGGCATAAGCGCCGACGCCGGATACTTTGTTCTCAGCGCCGACAGCACGTCGGCCTTTCCCCGGTTGTCGTTCACCAGCCCCAGTGCAAACCCCTTCTGATACATGGCATAATCGGCGTCCACATTGCCAAATGCTATCACCCTGTCGTAGTATCGGATGGCTGTACGGTAGTCGGTTGCAATAAAGTAGCAGTCGGCTATCCTGTTCAGAGCGTCGGCCATTACTTCGGGCCTGGGGTTTACGGCTGCTGTTTCAAAACTGCTGAAATGACCAAGCGCTTCGGGATATTCGCCAAGGTTATACAGTGCCGAACCGAGGTTATAGCGTATCATCCGGTATTCCTCGAGGTTTGCTGCGCCGGGTATTCCCATAAACAGCTCGTAGTCGGCCTTTGCCTGACGGTAATCGGCCTGGCGGTACCACGATTCGCCTCGCCAGTAAATGGCTCTTGCCCGCAGGGCGCGGTTGTACTTTTCATATTTCAACGATTTGTCGAACATACCTGTAGCTGCTTCAAGCTCCATGTTCCTGAACAGCTCAAGCCCCCTGAAGAAAGCCACCCGCTGACAGGCTTCTTCGAGCTTTGCGTTTTTACTGGCAATCCTGTCGAGCGAGGCAAGCGCAGCCTTGTAGTTTTTTGCCTGAAGGTATGCCGATATAAGATAGTCGTAGGCCTCATGTATGCGTTCGGAACCGGGATACTGCTGTATGTAAAGCGTGAAAGCCTCTATTGTTTCGCCAAAAGGCGAATACGACGTTTCGTAGGTAAGCATTGCATAATTGAAAAGCGACTCTTCGGCAATTTCCCTGCTGAAAGCCATCTTTGAAGCTTCTCCGAATGCAAGGCGGGCACGGTTCTTATCCGTTTTTTTGAGGTAACAGTCGCCGAGCAGGTTCCATACGTTCTGCGACAGCAGGTCGTTTCGTGCGCCAATTTCAAGGAAAAGCTTTATTGCGCCGTCTGTATCTCCGGTTTTGTAGTAGCAGTATGCCAGCTGGTATTTGTCTTCCCTGGCGCTTGTTGTGGTTACGTAATATTTTTCAAGGTATGGAAGGGCTTCGCTGTAATTACCTTTATTATAATGTGCGTCGCCTATAAACCGGTACAGTTCTACGCTTCTCTCCTGCCCTGCCGATTGCAGCAACGACGGCGCCATTTCGAGTATCGCATCGTAATCTTTGTTGATATACAGAATCTGCACTATATAAAACGGTACAATGGCTCCGAATGTCTCATCATCTTTTAGCTTCATAAATCCCTTCATGGCTGTCTGGTACATCTTTCTCTCATAAGCTATCTGCGAAAAATAGTAAATGGCCGGAGGGGTATATTCCGTATCGATATCCTTTATTTCCGAAAACATCAGCAACGCCCTGTCGTGGTTTCCGTTAATATATAATGAATAACCGTAGCGGAAGAAATAACCGGGCATATCTTCATTGTCGAGCTCCTGCCTGTTAACGGCCCCGTAATACGACGACGCCTTGCGATAGTTTTTATTGTGATAGAAATAATCGGCCAGCAGGAACCTTGCATCATTAAGCCTGTGGTCTTCCGGATACCGGCCCATAAAAACCCCCATACGGTATTCGGCATCGGGATTGAACAGGTTCATTGCTGCAACGGCGCTGTAATACTCGGCATTGGCAACTTCGATACCATTATTACCTGCATCGTTCTTCAGGTAAGAGTCGAACAGTTTTATGGCTGCGGCATACTTCTCTTTTTTAAACAGTTCCATGCCCCTGTCATACTCCGACCCCAAATCTCTGTCGGTAAACAGAACCTGTCCGTTTATATTTGCCGTCAGTAAAAAAACAAAACCGTATAGTATAATAAGTCTGTTCATAATATATTATTTAAGGTCTTTGTTGCAAGCAACATATGCAACAGTGCGATAACTGCCGCACCATAATTAAAAACCGTTAAAATTACAACTAATAAACGCTGCCCGGCAGACTTTATTACGGAATTTATCAACATCCTGCTGTTAGTTATTAATTCTTTCATTACTTTGTGAAATAATTTTACAAGAATGTACGACACACTTCCGCTTGATGTAATTATAGAGATGACCGGATGTTCAATCTGGCAGCAGGATCACCTTGTGTTATCCGATGTTAACTTCACGGCCGGCAAAGGCGAATTTATTTACCTTGTAGGCAAGGTGGGCAGCGGTAAGTCGAGCCTTATAAAGACGCTCACCGCTCAGCTGCCGCTGAAAAGTGGCGACGCCGTTGTGGCAGGATACAACCTTTCCAGGTTGAAAAGAAAGGAAATCCCGTACCTGCGCCGTAAAACAGGAATCGTATTCCAGGACTTCAAATTGCTTACCGACAGGTCTGTAAACGACAACCTTGCATTTGTTCTGCGGGCAACCGGATGGAAAGACAAGGCGGATATCGACATGCGCATCGGCGAAGTACTCGAAAAAACAGGGCTTAGCCTCAAAGGCTACAAGATGCCCCACCAGCTGTCGGGCGGCGAGCAGCAACGTGTTGCCATAGGCCGCGCACTGCTTAACGACCCCGATATCATACTGGCCGACGAGCCAACAGGCAACCTCGACCCCGAAACATCCGACGGCATTATAAAGCTGCTTACAGAAATAAGCCGCACGGGCAGGGCGGTAATAGTAGCCACGCACAACTACACCCTTCTGAAAAGATATTCGGCCAGGACAATAAAGTGTGAAAACGGCCAACTGACAGAGGTGAACAATGACGAAGAGATAGAGCTGATATAGTTTCGTACAGCAGCACTGCATATCGAAACACCATGTAAATGGCGTATCTCTGCGGGTTTGCAACGACGGAACAACGAAGCCTGCCGCATAAAATTTCGTGCGTTTGCCATGTTTTATGCCCGCCTTTTATAAGGCTATTCGTATTTTCTGATTACATTTGCGGCCGCTGTTTGAGGGGCGTTTTGATGGATGGCAATTACCAGCGGCGCTAAACGAAACGGCAGTGATTTTTTGTATAAGAAACTGTAATTTCATTATGACTTTCAGAAACGGAACTTTCATTACGGCAGGTGCGCTGATGTCGGCGGCTGTTGTTGTGCTGGCATTTATTTACGGCTTCAGGGCCGGCTGCACGGGCAATAATAAAACCGCAGCAGCAGATTCGGTTGCAACTCTTGCATACAGGCTGCCCGACGAGATGTATTTTGCCGGAGAACGGATGCCGCTCGAAAACATTGATACGCGAGAAAGTCTCGACCGCGAAATACTGACTACGGTTTACAGGCATTCGTCAACAATACTTGCCATTAAGAGGGCCAGGCGATACTTTCCGGTTATAGAAAAAATACTGAAAGAGAACAATATCCCCGATGACTTCAAATACCTTGCGGCTGCCGAAAGCGAATACAGCAACGTGATTTCGCCGGCCGGAGCTGTGGGTTTCTGGCAGATAATGGCCGGTACGGGCAGGGAACAGGGCATGGAGATAAACAGCATTGTGGATGAACGGTATGATGTTGAAAAATCAACCCGCTTTGCCTGCGATTATTTTCGCAAGTCGTATGAGAAGTATGGCAGCTGGACGCTTGTGGCGGCTTCATACAACGGCGGCCGCGGAAGAGTTGACGAGCAGATAAGACTGCAGGGGCAGAAAAGCTATTACGACCTGCTGTTTGCCGAAGAAACCGCACGGTTTGTATTCAGAGTTGCCGCATACAAGCTGGTAATATCCGACCCTGCTGCATACGGGTTCGGCATACCTGAAGAAGAAATGTATCCGGAGCTGAAATACTACGAAGTAAAGGTAGATACTGCCGTGAAGAATCTTGCCGCCTTTGCCGGACATTTCGGCACAAACTACAAGATCCTGAAACTGCTCAATCCATGGCTGCGGCAACCGTACCTTACCCCGAAACAGGGAAAGACCTATGTTATAAAAGTGCCATCGGAGGGTATGAGAAACACCGGGCTGTATCAGGTAACTAACAATTAATACCGCAGATGAGCGAGGATATACAGGTACTGGGAGCAAGAGTACACAACCTGCAAAACATCGACGTAACAATACCCCGCAACAGGCTGGTTGTTATTACCGGCCTCAGCGGCAGTGGCAAGTCGTCGCTTGCCTTCGATACGGTTTATGCCGAAGGGCAGAGGCGTTACATGGAAACCCTTTCAACATACGCCCGGCAGTTCCTCGGAGGCATGGAGCGTCCGGACGTGGATAAAATTACGGGGCTGAGCCCCGTAATTGCCATCGAACAGAAGACTACCAGCAAAAACCCGCGTTCAACCGTTGGCACAATAACCGAAATATACGATTTCCTGCGGCTGCTGTATGCAAGAGCCGGCGAAGCATACTCGTGGGCGTCGGGCGAAAAGATGGTGCGCTATACCGACGAACAGATACTCGACCTTGTGAAGCAGAAATACGGCGGGGCAAAGGTATATTTCCTTGCGCCGGTGGTAAAGGGAAGAAAAGGGCATTACAAGGAGCTGTTTGAACAGCTGAGGCGTAAAGGGTTTATAAACGTAAGGATTGACGGCGAAATACGTGAACTTGTGCCGGGAATGAAGCTCGACAGATACAAGGCCCATTATATTGAGCTGGTGGTTGACCGGTTCATGGTAGGCGACACGGCCGACAGGAGACTGCTCGATTCCATTGTGGCGTCTCTTAATCATGGCGACGGTGTTATGATGGTTCTTGATGCCGGCAGCAGCGAACACAGGTTTTTCAGCCGCCACCTCATGTGCCCGGTAACGGGCATATCGTATAACGAGCCGGCGCCGCATACGTTTTCATTCAACTCGCCGCAGGGAGCCTGCCCCCATTGCTATGGCCTCGGCGAAATATCGGGCATCGACATCGGCAAGCTTATTCCCGACAGGGAGCTGAGCATCCGCAAGGGAGGTATAGAACCGCTCGGAAAATACAGGGGGATATGGATTTTCATGCAGATGGAAGCCATTGCCGAAAAGTACGGCTTTACGATAGATACCCCCATAAAAGACATTCCCGATGATGCACTGAACATGATACTTTACGGTTCCGGCGAACCGGTTAAACTCAATACCGCACATCAGGGCGCAGCTTCCGGATACGTAATGTCGTTTGAAGGAGTAATAAACTTCATAGGCAACCAGGAAACGGCCGACAGCAAGCCATCGTCGAAACTTAAAAGCCAGTACGTACAGTTTGAAACATGTCCGGAATGTAACGGCACAAGGCTTAAAAAAGAATCACTCTTCTTTAAGATTGCCGGCCGGAATATAGGCGAGCTGGCAGCCATGGACATCAAGGAGCTGCACGCCTTCCTTGGCAGCGCCGAAGGCATGATGTCGGCAAAACAGAAGCGTATTGCAACCGAAATACTGAAGGAGCTGCGTACACGTCTCGGGTTTCTGCTCGACGTGGGGCTCGAATATCTGTCGCTCAACAGAGGCTCGCGCACCCTGTCGGGCGGTGAGAGCCAGAGAGTACGCCTGGCTACGCAGATAGGCTCCAAACTCGTTAACGTGCTTTATATACTCGACGAGCCGAGCATAGGGCTGCACCAGCGCGACAACCGGAAGCTGATAGAATCGCTCAAAAAGCTTCGCGACGAAGGCAACTCGGTAATTGTGGTTGAACACGACAGGGAAATGATGCTGTCGGCCGACCAAATAATCGACATGGGCCCCGGCGCCGGCGAACATGGCGGGCTGGTGGTAGCCGAAGGAACACCCGGCGAAATGGTGAAACTCGATACACTTACGGCCGGCTACCTCAATGGCCGGAAGAAAATCAGTATCCCCGAAAAGCGCCGGCAGGGAAACGGAAAGTCTCTTGTGCTGAAAGGAGCAACAGGGCATAACCTTAAAAACGTTGACCTCGTTTTGCCGTTAGGCACTCTGACATGCGTAACCGGAGTGTCGGGCAGTGGCAAATCGTCATTAATTAACCAGACACTGCACCCTGCCCTTGCCGGAAAAATACACCGTGCCGGAAAAATACCGCTGCCATATGCCGAACTTGCAGGAATTGAACACATCGACAAGGTTATTGAAGTCGATCAGGCGCCCATTGGCCGTACGCCCCGCTCCAATCCGGCCACCTACACCGGCATCTTTACAGAAATACGCAAGCTGTTTGAACAGACAACCGAAGCCAGAATAAGAGGATACGGCGCCGGACGCTTTTCATTCAACGTAAAGGGCGGAAGATGCGAAGGATGCGAAGGCGCCGGAGTAAAAACCATTGAAATGAACTTCCTGCCCGACGTATATGTTAACTGCCCCGACTGCAACGGGAAAAGATACAACCGCGAAACGCTGGAAGTAAAATACAAAGGCATGTCGATAAGCCAGGTGCTTGAGATGACCATCGACCATGCCGTAACATTTTTCGCCGGCGTGCCGGCAATTTACAGCAAGGTAAAAACCCTGCACGACGTTGGCCTTGGCTACATAAGGCTTGGGCAGCAGTCAACAACACTTTCGGGCGGCGAAGCCCAGCGCGTAAAATTTGCCGCCGAACTTGCCCGCAAAGACACCGGCCGCACCATCTACATACTCGACGAACCCACAACCGGCCTGCACTTTGAAGACGTAAGAGCGCTTATGGATACACTCGGCAGGCTTGTTGACAAGGGCAACACCGTTGTGGTTATTGAACACAACCTCGACGTAATAAAAATGGCCGACCATATTGTTGACATGGGTAAAGACGGCGGACACACCGGCGGATACATCATCTTTTCAGGTCCCCCCGAACAGCTTGCACAATGCAGCAACAGCTACACCGCACAGTATCTTAAACACGAACTTGAAGCCCGCTCTGAAAGCGCCGCAGCCATAACGGGCCTGGAACTTCGGTAGCCTGTTCGTCACAGCACCGTGTGATACACCCTCACAGCATCGTGTGATGATCTGCATTTCCCGAAGAAGTCTAATGTTTTTTACTTAAATTAGCGGCATGAAAAATACCGGCACCATAAGTTTTACAGGCGTTATTCCGGCGCGCTATGCTTCATCGAGGTTTCCGGGCAAGCCGCTGGCTATTATAGGCGGCAGGCCAATGATACAGAGAGTTTATGAACAGGCCTCGAAAATACTTGCCGAAGTATATGTTGCAACCGACGACGAGCGGATTTACAGCTGTGTTGCAGGCTTTGGCGCAAAGGCCATAATGACATCTTCCGGCCATTCAAGCGGCACCGACAGATGCGCGGAAGCCGCACTGAGAATAGAAAATGAAACAGGCAGAAAGATTGACGTTATAGTTAATATACAGGGCGACGAGCCGTTTATTAAGCCCGAACAGATTGAGGCGCTTATGAACTGCTTTACCGGCAAAGATGTGGAAATTGCAACCCTTATAAGAAAAGTGGAAGCCGGCGAAGACCTGTTCAACCCCAACCATCCCAAGGTTATTGTCAATTCAGCGGGCGAAGCCATCTATTTCAGCCGTTCGGTAATTCCGTTTATCCGCAACTCGGAGCCGCCGGAATGGACAGAACAACACACCTTTTTCAAACATATAGGCCTGTATGCATACCGGGCCGAAACGCTTCACAAAATAACAAAACTGCCGCAAAGCCCCCTCGAAATTGCAGAATCGCTTGAGCAAAACCGGTGGATTGAAAACCGCCACAAAATAATGACGGCAATAACCGGCTGGGAAAGCATGGGGATAGATACGCCCGGCGATTTGGAAAAGGCAAACCGGTTTATTGAAAAACAGTGAAAACCGAACCCCGGTCGAAGATGTGGAACCTGTGGCACGGATGCCACAAGTTAAGCGCAGGTTGCCGGCATTGCTACGTATATCGTGGCGACGCCAGGCGCGATGTTGACAGTACGGTTGTGGCAAAAACAAAAAGTTTCGACCTGCCCGTTCAAAAGAAACGCAGCGGCGAATATAAAATTGCTTCGGGAACGCTGGTTTATACCTGTTTTACTTCCGACTTCCTTGTAGAAGACGCCGACCGGTGGCGTGCCGAAGCATGGGAAATGATGCGGCTGCGCAGCGATTTGAACTTCCTGATGATTACCAAACGTATCGACCGGTTGCAGGAAACCCTGCCCGATGACTGGGGCAACGGCTACGACAACGTAACGATTTGCTGCACCGTCGAAAACCACGACCGTGCAGCGTATCGCCTGCCAATTTACAAAGCCGCGCCCGTAAAGCACAAAATCATAATCTGCGAACCGCTGCTGGAACGGATCGACCTGCGCCCTTACGATATTGGCTCATGGGCAGAACAGGTAGTTGCCGGCGGCGAATCGGGCTATGAAGCCCGTCCGTGCAATTTCGGCTGGATAATGGAACTCCGCGATGTGTGCGTGGAAAACAGCGTTTCGTTCCGGTTCAAGCAAACGGGGGCGAAATTTATAAAGGATGGACGGCTGTATCATATAAAACGGCAGTTCCAGCATTCGCAGGCGCGGAAGGCGGGGATAAACTTCTATTCCCTTTCTTCAACGGTTACATGAACAGCGTTGCCGGGCTGTTTACCGATTTTCGCGCGAATATCCCTGCGTATGCCGATAATGTGGCAAACCGAACCGTCCATGTTCTTCACGCCCATGTTTACAATGCTGCCGTCGTAAGGTTCGCCGTCAAACGTGGCGCGAACCTTTACGCGGCCTTTGCCAAACACCGTTTTCACATCGAACGGAATTTCCACGTAAGCCCCGTCGATATCCGGCACTTTCATGATTTCCGCATCAAATTCAAATTTCCCGTTCATACCTCTCGGCCTCAACTGCGGCACGGAATTTACTTCTTGTCTTTAATCCCAAATTCTACCCACTGTACTTTCGGGAAATCGATTTTTACAATTTTCCGTGCTTCGGCAACGTCTGCATGCAGCGCCACCATGGTTGTTTCCAGCGCTTCCGTTTTCTGTTTCAGGTAGTATTTGAGCTGTTCCTGTTCGTTGTTCAGTGTTTTTGCCCGCTGCAAACTGGCGCTCAGCCTGTCGATGAACGCTTTGTCGAGACCGCGCTTTGCTGCCTGCTCTGCATTGCGTGTAAGGCCTGCCGACATCACTTCGGCATCATTAATCTTTTCGGCATAGGTTTTTTTGCTCATTTCAAAAATTTTATCTGTAAGTGGAGAGTGTTTCGGCTGCCCCCATGTTCATCTCCATATAAAACATGAAGGGGATTATGTTTCTGTTGTGGTATTGACTGTATTCTTTCAGGGAAACTGTTTTTCCTACATGGGAAATTGTTTTTCCCACCTGGGAAATTGAATTTCCTACATGGGAAATTGTTTTTCCCACTTGGGAAATTGAATTTCCTACATGGGAAATCGTTTTTCCCACTTGGGAAATTGAATTTCCTACATGGGAAATTGAATTTCCTACATGGGAAATTGTTTTTCCCACTTGGGAAACTGTTTTTCCTGCATGGCGTTTTTACCGTATGTTTTTATGCACAATAGTAGCCTGCTGCGTAGGCGTTACCTCGAGTTCGTTTATGCAAACGTGGGCGGGGAGCGTTGCACACCAGTAAACGATGCCGGCAATGTCGTCGGCTGTCATGGCGTCGATACCCTTGTATATGCTTTTGGCTTTTTCGGCGTCGCCATGGAAGCGCACAAGCGCAAATTCGGTTTCGGCCATTCCGGGCTCAATACAGGTTACCTTAATGTTGTGTTTCACCAGGTCGATGCGCATCGATTTCGACAGCGACTTTACGGCTGCCTTCGAGGCGCAATATACGTTGCCGCTTTCATACGGTTCCTTTCCGGCAATCGAGCCTATGTTTATTATGTGCCCGCTGCCGGCTTCAACCATAAGCGGCGCTACGGCTTTTGTTACATACAGCAGGCCCTTGAGGTTGGTGTCTATCATCCTGTCCCAGTCGTCGGTGCTGCCCTGGTCTATATGCTCCGACCCGGCGGCAAGCCCTGCATTGTTTACAAGAATGTCTATCTTTTTCCATTCCTGCGGCAGGCTGCCGATTGCAGCATTCACTTCGCCGGCATTCCTCACGTCGAAGTTAAGCGCAACCACCTTGCCCGTTCCTGTTTTCAGCAGCTCGCTTTCAACTTCTGCAAGCCTCTCTTTTCTTCTTCCCGTAATTATTACGTTGAATCCGTTGTTTGCAAACCGGGCGGCAATAGCTCTGCCGAACCCCGATGTTGCTCCTGTAACAAGTAATGTTTTATTCATTTTAGCTGAGTATTTAAAGTCGATAAAAGTAGAAATTAATATTTTATATTTGCATCATTTTTAATGAAAACTTTAAATACGGAAACGGAAACAAGGCGCGAGGCTGTTGAATCGATGTTCAATTCAATAGCCGGCCGCTACGATTTTCTGAACCGTCTGCTGTCGTTCGGAACCGACCGTTGCTGGCGCCGGAAGGCCGTCGGGGTTATTGCCGGCAAGTATAAAAACCCCTATATACTCGATGTTGCCACCGGCACTGCCGACCTTGCCATTGAAGCCGTGAAGACGGCAGGAGCCAGGGTTGTGGGCATCGATATTTCGGCAGCGATGCTTGAGGCCGGCCGCAAAAAAATTGTAAGGCACAGGCTGGGGGAACAGATTGGCATTGTTATGGCCGGCGCCGAAGCGATTCCTTTTATGGCCGGCGTTTTCGATGTGGCCATGGTTGCCTTCGGGGTGCGCAACTTTGCCAGCCCGCAGGCCGGCCTGCAGGAAATGCACAGGGTGCTGAAAGACGGCGGCATGATTATGGTGCTTGAGTTTTCCCGGCCGCAGGGCTTCCCTTTCAGGCATCTTTACGGTTTCTACTTCACAAAGGTGCTTCCGCTCGTTGGCTGCCTGTTTTCGGGCAACAGGAAGGCTTACCGCTATCTGCCCGATTCGGTGCTGGCGTTTCCCGACAACGAGGCTTTCATCGGAATGCTTTCCGCCGCAGGCTTTTCAGGCATCAGCCAGATGAGGCTTACCGGAGGCATTGCAAGTATATATACCGGATTTAAAACACCGGCGCAATAATAGTTGCTTATTACAGTTTATTATATTGCCCAACAAACAGAACGATAAAAGGATTTGAAACCGAAACCCGTTAACATAGCGCTTTTGCTCATCATGGCAGCCACACACCTCGTGGCTTACGGCCAGAGGCCAAAACCCAAAAACGAATCGTGGTACGACGAAAGGATACTCCATTTCGGCTTCAGCCTTGGCCTTAACACAATGGACCTTGGCATTACCCCCTCGCAGGCATACTATGCCAAAGACTCGCTGTTTCCCGACGTATCGAACCTCACCCCCGGCATAAACATACAGGTGGTTACCGACTTCCGTCCTGCCAAATATTTCGATATACGGTTTCTGCCCGGTGTATCGTTCGGGCAGCGCACGGTTTCATACTATAAAAACGGCAAGCTTTTCAACAGCGACCACACAATAGCATCATCATACCTCGAATTTCCGCTGCTGCTGAAGGCAAAAGGCATGCGCCTCAACAATGTGAGACCGTATGTAATAACCGGGCTGAACTTCCGGTACGACCTCGCCGCCAAACGCGAATACGACGACGAAGACAGGATATACCTCAGGTTTAAAAGCCCCGATTTATATTATGAAGCCGGCGCCGGCCTCGATTTCTACCTCACATTCTTCAAGCTGTCGGTTGAGCTGAAAATGTCGAACGGCATAGGCAACATTCTTGTAGCCGAACCTGCGCAGCGCCACCCCGAATTCCGGAATGCATTAGAAAAGGCAAAGTCGCAAATCTGGACGCTTGCGTTCCACTTCGAGTAGCACTGTTTGGTCATATTGCCGTATCTTCGCTGTTTTTCCTGAATCTGTCGAAGCTGTCTTCAAGGGTGCCCTCGCCGATAATGGGGAACAGTGCCGGAACAATATCTGAAACAGAATTGTACAGCGCCGACTGTTCTGTTTTATCCTTTGGCAAAAACGGCTTTCGGGCGTCGATGGCATTGAATATTGAAAAAACAACGCTCATTATAAACGTCGATTTCAGAAGTCCGAAAATGCCGCCGAGTATTCTGTTGAACAATCCGAGAGATACGGCGCTGACAAGTTTGTCGGCAAGCAGGCCGATGAAATGTATTGCAACAACAATTGCCACAAATGTTATAATGAACGCTGCAATGCCGGTAAATTGTCCTCTCATGTCGAATAACTCATACAGTTTACTGGCTGTAAACGAAGACAGTTCAATTGCTCCCCATATACCAAGAGCAAGCGCTGCGAGCGATGCCGCTTCGCGCACAAAGCCTTTTACAAGCCCCGATATGACTGACAGTGCGAGTATGGCAATGATTATAATGTCGATATAGTTCATACGTTATTTATTTGCCCAAATATAATTAATTCAAGTTGCTAATTAAAGTAGTTCAAATCTTTTTATGCATCTTATCGAGTAATGTGGTTATTACATATTAAAATAACAGATTATGTTGAATACAATAAGGTTTTACATTGCGGCGCTGTTTTTGCCGCTGCTTTTTTCGTGCTCACAAAGGAATAACAGTAAACAATATTCGGGCGAGGTTGTTGCATGGGTCGATACAATACCAATTACAATGGCGCAGGTCGATAACCCAATAAGGCAGGAACTGTTCGACGAACTGAACAGGATATATACAATAAGAAACATATCGCTTCAGGAGCTGATTGATGAAAAGTTGCTGGCACTTGAGGCTGTAAAATATAACACCACGGCAGAAGCGCTGAAAGATTCGCTGGTTGAATTGCAGATTAAAAACAATAAACTTCAAAGGTTTATAAGCGACAACCGGTACGACGCAGGCATAATGGTGCTTGAACGTTCCCTTTCGAGTTTCGATATTGAATCGGCAAAGGGCAACGCTGCATTAATGGAGCGGTTTAAGGATTATGTAATAAACGCATATACCGATTCGTTAAAGCAGATTTATACCGTAAAGGTAAACCTTGAACCACCGGGCGCACCCCGTATTAATTTCAACACATCGCTGATTCATTACAGGGGCAACCCCAACGCCGATGTAACCGTAACGGTTGTTTCCGACTTCAAGTGTGCAATGTGCCGCAAATATCACGATGTTTACGATTCCCTTTACACTAAATACAGTGACAGGGTTCGATTTGCCTATACCAATTTTGGTTCCTACGCAACCATTTCGGCAATAGCTTCGGAAAGCGCCGCAAGGCAGGGCAGGTTCTGGGAAATGCACGATGCCCTGTTTAACCTGCAAAACCTGCCCGACACGAGCGATGTTTACAGAATAGCCCGAAGCCTTAACCTCAATATCGACGTTTTCAGAAAAGACTTTGAAAGCGAAGACATAAAAAGCAGTATTGAGCAAAACATCAGTTCGATTATAAACTCCGGCATATATGCAACACCTACAGTTATGGTAAACAGCAGGCCTGTTTTCAATTCATCGTCGGCAAATAAAATTGAGAGAATGATTTTAAAAGCATTATAAAATAATGGTAAAAAATAAATTTAATACCCATGTTCGTCATTACTTTTGAATTTCTATTTTTAATATAAAATATCAGAGATTACTCAATAGACTTATTCGGAAAATATGCAGCATATTATTTCAAACGCAGTATTCAGCATCGTCATTGCAATGACGAACATGGTATTGAAGTTCCATTTTCCGAAGAAGTATAATACCATTTTTACTATGTCGATTTTATTTTATCGGCTATTCTGAAAAACAGCCATGGGAAATACCGCCTGATATGAAGCATCATAAGTTCGCCGCTCCCGACAAGTATTTCGCGCCGGTTTTTTTTTATTCCTTTTATTATCTGACGCGCCGCCTGCTGCGGGGTTATTCCCCCGGCCTGTCCGTCGTCGAGCCTGCCATGCTCGTGCCCGCTTGAATCGAGGGCATGTATTGATATCGATGTCCTTACACGGCCCGGTATTATTACCGACGCCCTGATGTTGTTCCGCTTGTTTTCGAGGTAAAGGGTTTCGATAAATCCGTGCAGCGCCTGTTTTGAGGCTGAATATGCCGACCTGAGGGGAAAGCCAAATCGCCCCGATATGCTACTTGTTGCAAGGATATGCCCAGATTTGCGGTTTATCATGTATGGAAGGATTGCTTTTGTGAGGGCAATTGTTCCGAAATAGTTTATTTCAAATATCCTGCGGTCGAGCCACAGCGGGGTTTCGTTTATTGTTGCCCTCTGGCTTATTCCTCCTATGTTGATAAGGAAGTCTATTGTGCCGAACCGTTTTATCTGTTCGCCTACAAGTGTGTCGATATCCGATGTGTCGGCAAGGTCGAACGGTACGCAGTGTATGTTTCCGATGTTTGCGGCGCATTCGTTTTTTACACGTTCGAGCCCGGCGGCATCGTTTGAAGAAGCTATTACGGTTGCTCCGCACTGTGCAAGGTTTTTTACGAGGGCTTCTCCTATTCCCGAAGATCCTCCCGTTATCCAGGCTGTTTTGCCGCTGAAGTATTTTGTTGACGTCATATTTCAGAAATAATATTTAAGAGTTGTTTATAGTCGGCGCAGAGTATATTGAACAGACTGTTTTGCGATGAACGCAGTTTTCTTATCCTGAAACCTTCGCGTATTGTGCGGTATAGAAGGTAAAGGTTCCATGCCGCAAGGCCTGCAACCGGCAGGGATACGAAAAATAGAAGCCCCTCCCACCACCGCGGAAAAAGCAGCAGTGATGCAATTAACACCGGTAGCTGCAGCAGCAGAGCCAGTGCCGCCGAAATGACAAACCTGAACGAGGAAACAAACTGCGGGTCTTTTATTTTGCGTGCCTGCCATACAGGGATGCCTGCAAAAACGGCGTTGATGATATTTCCGAACAGGAACAGTGGCAATCCGGCAATAAAAATAACGCAGCCGGCAAGAAGCGGCACGAGAGAATGTTTTCTTTCAAGCGCCCTGTAATCGATGGCAAGCTGCGCGGCCTTTGCCTTAATACCGAGGCTTAGCCTGCATATATTTTCATACGTGCCGCTGTCTCTGTCTTTAAGTTTGTTAAGCCTGTCGAGTAAATTTATGTCGCGGAACAGTTTTATATCTTCCGTTGAGCTGCAGTATTTACCGTTTACTATGTTCCGAAGTTCGTCGAGTGCTTCATAGTCTGCTTCCGGCTCAATGTGAACCATCTGTTTCTTCATTTCATCCGCCAGCCTGTTTCTCAGTTCAATCAGCGCCCTGTCGGGACTGATGCGGTAAAGTTCGTGATATTCCGATACTTCAATGGGCTTGCCATATACCACGGTAAGAACCTGGCGGAATTTTCTGTAATCGGAATATTCTATGCCAACCGGAATAATTTTTATGTTGAGCCGGTTATTTTCGGCTTCGTCTGCCTGAAACGCCACCCGGCATATACCTTTTTTCAATTGCCGCAACCGGCGGTATCCTTCATGGTTGCCTTCGGGGAGTATTACAAGCCTGTTTCTGTTTTTTATAACGTCAACGGTTTTAAGGAATATCTCGTCGTTTCCTTTCAGGTTTGCATATCCGTCTCTTATCCGGTACACCGGCAGTATTTTCAGGAAATAGAGTATTGCCGCCATGGTTTTTTTCCTGAAAATATCGGCCCGGGCAAGAAAAACAGGCTGTCCCTTAACGGTAAAAAGAACAGCCAGCGCATCCATAAGTGTATTCTGATGGTTGGGAGCAAATATTACGTGGTGCTGCGGGTTAATGTTTTCGGTTCCCTTTACTATTATTTTCCGGTAGAATATTTTATTGTGCCAGAATGCTACAAACGCTTTAAGCATGGCGTAACCAGCCGAATATTTTTCGATATTATTTTTACCCATTTTTATTGTTGTTGCTTAGCCATAGCTCATTTAAGGTTGCGAATTTAGAAAAAAGATTTTTCAATTACCGGATTGCTTTTATATTTCATTTTTTGTAACATTGGCGATGCTAAAAAGATACAGGTATTCACTCATTGTTTCTGTTATAATTTGCTGTTTGAGCCTTAAAAGTTCAGCGGAGTTCAACAGGGTAAATATTTTCTGGTTTCAACATATCGATAAAATAGGGCATTTATGCATGTATTTCGGTTTTATGTCGGTTCTTGTTTTTGAAACTTTTATTACAGGAGTAAACAGAAAACATAATATCATTAAGTTAGCGCTTATTCCTTTTGTTTTCGGAATTGCCATGGAACTTTTACAGGGTTTACTGACAGCTACCAGAAGCGCCAGTGTTTACGACATACTGTTCAATACCCTTGGCATTTTACTGTCAATCGTTTTGTGGTTAACAGTAAAAAATGTTTACGGCGAACGGTTTAAATGAGCTAAATATATTTTAAAGGTATTTTTTCTATTCTGCGCACATGTCTTCCTCCTTCAAACGGTGTGCTGATGAATGTTTTCACAATAAGTATGGCTTCCGATTCGCTTACAAAGCGCCCCGGCAGTGCGCATACATTTGCATCGTTGTGAGCCCTGGCAAGCCTGCTCATCTCTTCGTTCCAGCACAGAGCTCCCCTTATTCCCTGATGTTTGTTTACAGTTATGTTGATGCCGTTTCCGGTGCCGCATACCGC
>JAITVX010000134.1 GCA_031285575.1 Bacteroidales bacterium | reverse complement strand
TCCCGTAAGCGGCGTAACGCTCGACAGCGATACTCTGTATCTTAACACCGGTCAAACAATACAGCTTACAGCCACAGTTACACCCGGCGATGCTACAAACCGCGCCGTAACATGGCAAGCAGCCGGCGACGACGCTACTGTTGACCAGACAGGAACAGTAACAGCCGTTAAGGCCGGCGAAGCAAGAGTTACCGTTACCACCGCCGACGGAGGCTTTACGTATGGATGTACCGTAAGAGTGAACACCAGCCAGATAACCTTCGTTGCACGTGCTGCAAACCTGCCATACCTCGCTCTTGCCGGCAACGGCGAAACCAGTGAATACCAGTCCCCGCCATGGAATTAAAGCCGGTGCAGGGATTTTAGTGTTTGTCCTGTACCGAGGTGCCTGTAATTACCTTCAAATACTTTATCAACATGTTTTCAACACCGGCTGTTAAAAACAATCTGCCCGGTTTTTTAATATTCTTTGCCGGCATGAGCTACCTTAGCAGCGCCGCAGTGATATTGCCGTGGTGAAAGCAATTAATTAAAATTCAATATAATATATGGCAAATACAAGAAGCATAAACAGAAAACCACCTGTGCCGCTGCCCGACTTCGGGAAAGCCCCCCCCCAGGCACTCGACATGGAAGAAGCAGTTTTAGGCGCTGTTATGCTCGAACGGGAAGCCGTTATTACCGTACTCGAAATACTTAAACCTGAGTGCTTTTACAAAGATGCTAATCAGAAAATATTCAAGGCAATTACAGACCTTAACAAGCGGGAGTTTCCGGTTGACCTTTATACGGTAACCGAGGAACTGCGGGCAACAGGGTTGCTTGAATCTATTGGTGGGCCCGTGTATGTAACACAGCTTACCTCGAAAGTAGTGTCTGCAGCCAACGTCGATTACCATGCACGCATCGTTGCCCAGAAGCACATACAGAGGGAGCTGATAAGAGCCTCGACCATGATACAGACACGCGCATTTGACGATACGGAAGACGTAACAGAGCTGCTCGACTTTTCGGAAAATGAGATATTCCAGATAGCCGAAGGCAACATACGCAGAGAAATAGCGCCGATAAACGCAGTAATAAAAGATGCACTCAAAGAGATTGAGGAGGCAGGAAAACGCGAAGACGCCCTGGTTGGAACTCCGTCGGGCTTTACGAAGCTCGACCGTCTTACCTCGGGCTGGCAGAAGTCGGAACTCGTAATAATAGCCGCAAGACCGTCGATGGGTAAAACGGCATTTGCCCTGTCTATGGCACGCAACATGGCAATAGATCACGGAAAAAATGTTGCAATTTTTTCGTGCGAAATGTCGTCGATACAACTTGTAAACAGGCTAATTGTTGCCGAAACCGACATTCCGGGCGACAAGATAAAGAGCGGCAGGCTTAGCGAAGCAGAATGGAAACAGCTCGACTCAAGAATAAAGCAGCTTGTGCAAGCGCCCATTTTTATCGACGACACACCGGCCATATCCATTACCGAACTCAGAGGCAAATGTCGGCGGCTTATGGCGCAGCACAAGCTCGACATAGTGATAGTCGATTACCTTCAGCTCATGTCGTCGGGCCCCGACAACAACGGCAGCAGAGAACAGGAAGTAAGCCTTATTTCGCGGTCGCTCAAAGGCATAGCAAAAGAACTTAACGTTCCAATCCTTGCGCTTTCGCAGCTCAACAGATCGGTTGAAGTAAGAGGAGGCACAAAGCGCCCGCTGCTGTCAGACCTGCGCGAGTCGGGTGCTATTGAACAGGACGCCGATATGGTTGTATTCATACACCGGCAGGAGAAGTTCGGCATACCCGCATTTGAAGACGGCTCGTCAACAAAAGGCATTGCCGAAATAATACTTGCCAAAAACAGGAACGGGCCTGTTGATGACGTAAAGCTGAAATTTCGCGAAGAAAAAGCACAGTTTGCCGACCTCGACGATTTTGACTTTGACGACTCACCGGCAATGAACCAAGGATTCCAGAGCGTTACCTTCGGCTCCAAGATGAACGACGACTATTCGCGCAGCTTTGGCGGCGGATTTGAAAACGAAAAAAGATTCCCCGAGGAAGCACCGTTTGCGTGAGAGGAGGAGCGCCGTTACTGCAAACCCACATGTCAATCCATGTTCCACACTGCCGAATGGATATAAAATTATAGTCCCCTCGTATTAAATACGCCGGATTTGTTTAAATTTGCAGTCAAAATAAATAATACATTTATGTCAGGACACAGTAAATGGTCAACTATAAAGCGGAAAAAAGGCGCTGCCGATGCTAAAAGAGGAAAGATTTTTACTAAGATCATAAAAGAAATAATTATTGCAGCCAAGGAAGGCGGCCCCGATACGGAATTGAATGCAAGGCTGAGGCTTGCTGTTCAGAATGCAAAAGGAGCCAACATGCCCAAGGACAATATTGAACGGGCTATAAAAAAAGCAACCGGCTCGGAAGCCGAAAGTTACCAGGAAACCACATTCGAAGGATACGCACCTGGAGGTATTGCAGTTTTTATAGAGTGTCTTACCGATAACAATAACCGCACAGTTGCTGCCGTAAGGTCGGTTTTCAACAAGTATGGAGGCAGTTTGGGCACCAACGGATCGTTAAGCTTTCTGTTCGACCGCAAAGGCGTTTTTACAGTTAGAAACGAAAACGTGTCGTTTGATGACTTGGAGCTTGAAATGATAGATGCAGGAGCGCAGAGCATAGATGTTGATGGTAATATTATAACCATTACCTGCGCCATGGAAGATTTCGGCAGTGTGAACCGCAAGCTTAACGAACTGGGGATAGAGGTAGAAGAAGCCGGCCTGAAACGTGTAGCCAGCGACACAAAGCAGCTTGATGTTGAGGTGGCGAAGAAAGTCCTGAAGTTTGTAGAGGCCCTTGAAGACGATGACGATGTACAGTCTGTGTATCACAACATAGAGATGACCGACGAGCTCGCTGCAGCGCTTGATGAAAATTAGGAAGAATCCTAATACAGCATATCTCAAAAATATACGAAGCATGAGGCATAAAACGAAACGTCCGAAAGTTTAATTATCCTTCTAAAACACCCATAAACGCCATAAAAGCCCATAAAACAAGGCAAAGAGTATTTTATTGATGCCGGCTGAAGATACGCTAAAGCATGCTGAAATATGTCAAAACCCGCCCTTGTTGTAGATACTAATTGAAAACTGCGTCGTATACCAGTTGAAAAATGTACCACTCATAATTTTATGTAAACATAGGTTTTTAGTTTAAACTATTACTTAAAAATCTCTCATTTTTTGTGTT
>JAITVX010000107.1 GCA_031285575.1 Bacteroidales bacterium | reverse complement strand
TGTATTTTATATTAGACTTCTGCGGAAAACATGCAGTATGTTATTTCAAACGCAGCATTCATGCATCGTCATTGCGAAGGCAGAGCCTGAAGCAACCGAGTTTACGAGCTCGGCGAAGCCAATCCGGAAAATGTGTACTGTATGGATTGCTTCACTGCCTTCGCAATGACGATGCCAGATATTGCGTTTGAAATAACATACTGCATATTTTCCGAAGAAGTCGAATGAAGGAACACAACCGGTTATGGTTTCATCTGCGTAAATAAACGAAGTATTTCCGTTGAAAGCTTTTAATAATCTTGCATATTGCCCCTTGCTGCAGCCCTGCAGAACACTTGCCGGAACTCCGGCAACACTGTTGCACAACTGCAGGATGAGGATAGTGGGTAGCAGGGAACTGATTTATGAGTAGTACAAATCAGGCACGCAGGGCATATCAGTATATTTTTGGAGGGTAAACGCCTTTTGCTATCATGTTGCCTACGCTTTCAACAACAAACGGCTTGTCTTCGCGGTATGTAACCCCAAACCAGCGTTCGGCGCTCATCAGTATTTTGATGGTTATTTCGCCTGTTTTCACAAATCTGTCAACAGACGTTGGGATATCGAGTTCCGATTTCAGTTCCATGCCTTTTGTGGCTATAAAATGCCTGAACTCCCTGTCGAGAAAATCGAAACACGATGGTTTGAACCCCCACAGGTTCATTGACACAACTTCGTTGCCGGTAAATTTTATCATCCGGCCTTCGCCGTCCGGGGCCTGTGCTCCGCCGGAAGGCAGTTTTTCAATTTCGCGGGTTTCTGCAATGTCTGTCAGAAAACCTTCGGCATCTACACGGCAAACGCCCCTGTTCACGTTGCCATGGTCGGAAAGGGTATTTTTCATACTGTATCCAACGATACAGTAATTGGTGTCATTTTCGTCTGATGCAAGAAAGTCGTACAGTATTCTGAACGATTCGGCGCCATAAAAATCGTCGGCATTTATTACCCCGAACGGTTCGCTGATTTTATTTCTTGCAACCAGAATGGCATGGCTTGTTCCCCATGGTTTCGACCTGTCTATGTTTACCTTTGATCCTTCCGGCAGGTTTTGAAGCTCCTGAAACACATAATCGACTTCTATTTTACCCTGCAGCTTCTGCACAAAGCGTTCCCTGACCTGCTGTTCAATGTCGCGCCTTATAATAAAGACTATTTTGCCGAATCCGGCGCGTATTGCGTCGTAAATAGAGTAGTCGATAATTGTTTCTCCCGAGGGGCCTACTTCGTCGAGCTGTTTGTTTCCGCCATAACGGCTGCCCATTCCGGCGGCAAGTACTAATAGAGAAGGTTTCATGTTTCCGGTTTTTTTAAAATTTCACAATGATACTGAAAAATATATTAAAAATCATATTTAATTTTTATACAAACTGTAAAAAAAGATGACATCTGCATCCCGGTTCAGTTTATTGTTTTGAAGCCGAAAACGGGTTTGGGTGTGGTTTGGTGAAGGTCGAATATTATTATCTCGTTCAGGCTCTTTCTGAGCCACACTGCCGGGCAGAAGAGCCTTTTCTGCGGCCCCGTATTCCAGTAGCGGCCAAGATTGTGCCCGTTTACCCATACTATTCCTTTTTCGTAATTCGACATATCAATAAAAGTATCGCCGTTGTCGAGGAGCATGAAGTTACCACGGAATATTACTCCGGGCCTGTCTAAGTTTTTGCCTGTGGAACGAAGGTCGTATATTGTTTTGCTGTCCATAGGCATACGGTATGCCTGCCAGTTCAGAAGCAGTATTCCGTTTAGCGTTACGTCTCCGGTAATTCCTTTGCGGTCAACAATCTGTTGCCCGTAGTTTATGCGTCCCATTGCTTCTGCAAGTATTTCGAGCACGGGCTTTTCCTCTCCTGTAGCGGGTATGTCAATGGAGTTTTCACCAAGCCGCCTGTCTATTTTACCAATGCAGTGTCCGTTAATGAAAACGGTTGCATAGTCGTGCAGGCCGTTTACTGTCAGTTTGCCACCATTGCTGTTAGGCAGTGTGGTTTTATAAATCATGAAGCCGTAATCCTGCCCGTAATATTCGAATGGTTGAGGCTTCTCGGTGTTAACCGGTTCGGGCAGTATGTTCCACACGGAGTTGAATGGCATGAGGCCTATTGCCGGGATTTCAAATGCGGGTATGGGGGCTGGAACTGGCGGAAGCTTTTCTTTTGGGGAATAGGACGATATCAGCCTGCGCAGGGCCATGTATTTTTCGGTTGGAAGCCCCTGTTCGGTTATGGGGGCGTCGTAGTCGTAGCTTGTTATGTCGGGCTCATAGCCTTTTCCTCCGGAATTTGCACCGGCTGTGTAACCGAAGTTTGTACCGCCGTGTATTACGTAAAGGTTGAAAGATTTTTTATTGTCCATCAGGAACTTTACCTCTTTCAACAGTTGTGCTGTGTCGCCCTTTGCCCATTGTTCGCCCCAGTGTGTCAGCCATCCGGTGTATGTTTCGCTGCTGAATACCGGAACGCCGGGGTTTACTCCCGCCGCAAGTTCAAAGTCGGCCTGCGACTTTCCCGAGTCGAGACCGACTGCACTGCCTGGAAGGGTTCCGGCTTCAAGCATCCTGACTGTGGGGCCGTCGCCGGTAAATGTGGGTATGTTTATGCCGTTTGCAGCCCACTGTTCTCGGATGCGTTCCATGTACCGGCGGTCGTTGCCGTAGCTGCCATATTCATTTTCAACCTGTATCATCAGCAGAGGGCCGCCTTTTGTTACCATGTATGGCTCCAGTACATCCGACAGTCTGGCAATGTACCGTTCTGCGGCGGCCATGTATCTTGCGTCCATGCTCCTGAGGTTTATGTCGGGTATCCGCAGCAGGTATGGCGGTATTCCTCCAAGTTCCCATTCGGCGCATACATAGGGGCCGGGCCTTACAATAAGCCACATCTGTTCTTCCTGAACAAGTCGGAAAAACTCGGCAAGGTTACGGTTCCCTGTTTCAAAGTCGAATATGCCTTCTTCTGTTTCGTGATAGTTCCAGAAAATATAAATAGATATTGTATTGCATCCCATTGCTTTTGCCATCTGAATACGGTGCCTCCAGTATTCGACAGGTATCCGTGCCGGATGCATTTCTCCGCTTATTATCTGGAATGGTTTTTTGTCGAGCAGGAAATCGGAGGTTCCGAGCTCGAATGTATGCCTTCCACGTTGCGCATTTAATACAAGCGTGGCAAAGAAAAGGATTGAGGCAGCTATTGAACGTTTTGTCATTACTTTTTTAGTTAAAGGTTACAAATTACGCTATAATAATTCATATTTATGCAAACCGGCAGTTGAAAAAAGTTATATCTGTTAAGTAGAGCAATTACTGCCACTGTTTTTTTTGTGAGCATCAGGTGGATAATAATGAGCGGCACTCAAATAATTCCGTATTTTCGTATATGCAATGGCCATTTGAGATTCTACTGTATTAACAGAAATATTAAGTTCTTTCGCAATGTCTTTCTGTGTCTTTTTTTCTATCTTGTTTTTTATAAATATTTCCCGGCATTTCTCGGGCAGGCTGTCTATCGACTTTTGTATCAGGGCTTCTATTTCAGATATTGAATCAAATCTTTTGTCAAGTTCTACCAACGATTGTAGCTTGAGTTTTAATTGACACATATACACCGACTGAAGATGTTCCGCTGTTTTTTGTTCAATGAGCTTATGCCGTAAAAAGTCGATGCACCTGTGCTTAACGGTTGAGAACACATAAGAGACGAAGCTTTCCGAAAAATCAAAGTCTTCTCTCTTTTCCCACAGGTGAACGAAAATGTCTTGAACTATGTTTTCTGCATCCTCTACCGGGTTGACATATCTTTTAGCAAAGTTCTTGAATCTGTCAAAATATGTAATATAAAAAACTTCAAATTGCTTGTCTGTGGTTTTCATAGGTTGATTCTAATAGATCGCAAATAGTTACCTGTTATACAAACTGGCAGATGGAAATAAACATTAAAAACTCCCAAAGCTACACCGGGCGCAATATAGCGGTGCTGTACTGTATTTATATGTGCGCTTGCATCCATAAAACAACTTCCTTAGAGGTTTTAAACAGTTTTATTAAAGTCGTATAATACATATGCAAATATAAAAAAAACTGGAAATTTCAAATATTTTTCAACTTTTTTAACTGATGAATTATACATATAAAGTATTATATCACTTTATTTGCTCTGTGCAGCCAGGTTTCTTAAAGGCCATATGGAAATAGACACAACACAAAGACTGCCCTGCATAATCCGAAAAAATTTGATAAACCAGCTATTCTTTTTGATTAAAAATAATTCACATGCCA
>JAITVX010000176.1 GCA_031285575.1 Bacteroidales bacterium | reverse complement strand
TCATACTGCCATTCGGGTATTGCAAGAGGATTTTCAAATGTAAACGAAGAATTGAATTCTACCCCGATTCCCTGTCGTGCCTGTCCCGATTTTGTGGTAATGAGTATTACGCCGTTGGCTGCCATCGAGCCATAAAGAGCCGCAGCTGTGCCGCCTTTCAGTACAGAAATGTTTTCAATATCGTCGGGATTGATACTGGCCAGTCCATCTCCTTCATCTCTTCCGCCATACTGCCCGGCAGACCCAAGGTTTGAAACCACCATTGGCACTCCATTAACTACATACAGGGGTTGATTGTCGCCAATTAACGAGCCATTACCTCTTATAATTACCCTTGTAGATCCCATCGGCCCCGTGGCCGACCCCGATGCGTTAACACCGGCTATCTTGCCGGTAAGGGCGTTACCCAGGTTAATCTCCTTTGCCTGGGCAAAACTCTCGCCATCAACTTCAGTTACAGAATATGTTAACGACTTCTTTTCCCTCGAAATGCCGAGGGCTGTAACAACAACTTCGTCCATCATCTGCATGCTTTCAGCAAGAGTTACATTCATTCTTGTCTGCGTTCCCACTGTTACCTCCTGCGGCTCAAACCCTATGAATGAAAATACCAGTACAGACTGGCTGCTGGGAGGAGCAATTGTAAAACTGCCGTTAATATCGGTCATAACACCGACAGTGGTGCCCTTGACGGTTACGTTAACTCCCGGCAACGGCTCGCCGGTCGAGCTGACAACCGTACCGGTTATCTGCCCCTGCGCATATGCTTCAATTGTACCGATGTGCAGCAGCCCTGCAATCAGCAAGACAAAAGATATGCGAATAACTGTTAAAACTTTTTTGCCGGAATTGAAACAATTCCGTTTTGGATACGTTTTTTTCATAACTTTATGTTTTCAAGTAAAAAAATGTCTGATTAGATGTTTTCAGGAAATCGTTGCAGCGGTTTCCTTTTTTGTTTCATCCGGGTTTGTTCTACGGGCTCATAATGTTTCAATATTTGGAATTAATTATATTGTATATAAGTAAATTAACCGATAAGCTACATGATAAGACAATCTTAATAAATCAGAGCATAATATATGTTCTGATTTAACATGTATTATCTTTATGTTCGTGGAGTTATTCTTCGTTTTGTGTTGGAAAAACCGACAGTTTAATTTTCCTGTTTAGCCAGGCGAAAGGGAAACAGGCGAATACGCAAACTTTTCCGTTTGATGCTTGTCCCGACAATATTGTCTGTGTTGCTCTTAAAGGCTTTCAATGCCTCTTTTGCCGAAAGTGTTCTCTGTGTAGAATTTACTCTATTCTATATGGAGAATGTTACATTCTACATGGAATTTACTTTATTCTACATAGAATTTGTCATATTCTACATGGAATTTGATTTATTCTACATGGAATATTGAATATTCTATGTAGAATTTACTGTATTCCACATGGAATATATAATATTCTACATGGAATTTGTCATATTCCACATGGAATTTGATTTATTCTGTATGGAATATGACAAATTCTCACTTCAACACGGGTCTGACAATATATACCTGCGAAATAAAGAATTGGTGTACCATTAAAGGATGAGCGGCCGGCATTGTTATAGCCCGCAAAACCGTTGCTATGCCGTTATCAATTATTTCTTTTTGCGTGCCAGAAAGAGCATTACCAGGCCAAAAGCCAGCATTACCACTCCCATGATAATGTTTACGTTTATTCCCAATGACTTTTGATACATTACGCTATCGGAAGCTGTAAAAAGTCCGAAAGCTGTTATCATTAAGCCTATAATTGAAAACATAAGGCCTATGGGTATTCTTATATCTACCATGACGTTATCCTCCTACCAGAAAATTACAGTTAGCAAAATACATATTATCCCAACCAGAAGCGCAAGCCCTGCGGGGCGTTCATACCATGGCAGGCTTGTGTCAGCAGATTCTCTGGGCGTAAGCGAATATACCAGGCCGCGCAGTTCGTTTTCAGACTTGGTTTGCGGTGTAACAAAAGTAAGCCCTGCTGTTACTGCCATGCTCACTGAAAACGCAATTATTGCCGTCCAGAAGTTTTGTGCCATTTCAACCGGATACGTATGCAGCGTTGCAAGCCAGCCGCCCTTGAATAGGGTTGTGGCTCCTTCCGGTACAGTAAGGCCGTGGTGAAGCAGCGCCATTACGAACCCGGCAAGTAAACCGGTAAAGGCAGCATGGCCTGTGGTTTTCTTCCAGAACATCCCAAGAAATATTACGGCAAACAGAGGGGCGTTTATCATCGAAAAAATTGTCTGGAGAAAATCCATTATATTCCCGAACTTGCTTGCAATGTAAGCCGACGCTATGCTCAGCAATATACCTGCAACTGTTGCCACCCGGCCAACTTTAAGGTAGTGTTTGCCATCTGCTTCTTCGTCGCCTGCTGGCTTGCGTATATAGCTTTGATATATGTCGTAAGTCCATACCGTATTAAATGCCGATACGTTTCCGGCCATACCCGACATGAACGACGCCAGAAGTGCCGTGATGCCCAAACCAAGTACGCCTGCCGGAAGATAATGTTTAAGGAGCATGATAATGGTATAGTCGTAAATGGGCTTGCCGTCGGCCATTGGAAACCCGGCTGCAAACTGCGGGCTGTGCCCGTTAAACAGCACCAGCGATATTATACCCGGAATAATTATAAGAAAAGGTATGAACATTTTGGGCAACGCCCCGATAAGCGGCACTCTCTGGGCAGCGCTTTTCGATTCGGCGGCAAACGCTCTTTGAACTATCAGGAAGTTTGTGCACCAGTATCCGAAAGAGAGAACGAAGCCCAGCCCAAAAAGGATACCAAACCATTCTACTCCAAACGGATTTGCCGTAGCTGCCCCCGAATATTTCCATGTGGCAGTATATGCGTCGGGAGCAAGATTGCCCGATACCGCTATCTGTGCCAGCCTCTCTTTAAGCCCAAACCACCCGCCAACATCCTTAAGGCTGAGGAAAACCAGTGGCAGCAATCCCAGCACAATAATAAAGAACTGCAAAACTTCATTGTAAATTGCCGACGACAGCCCTCCCAGATATGTATATCCAAGCACAATAAGTGCCGATACCCAAAGGCTGAGGTTGAAGTCCCACCCAAGAACGTTTTCCATAAGTATTGCCAGCGCATACATAGAGATACCCGAAGCAAGAATGGTCATCAGTGCAAACAGTATTGCATTAAGCCCCCTTGTCTTTTCGTCGTACCTCAGTTTAAGAAACTCGGGAACCGAGCGGGCTCTTGAGCCGTAATAAAAGGGCATCATGAATATTGCCAGGAAAATCATGGCGGGAATAGCCCCTACCCAGTAAAAATGGGTGGTCATCATGCCATACTTCATACTCGATCCTGTCATGCCCATAACCTCCAGGGCACCAAGATTTGTTGATATAAACGCCAGTCCGGCAACCCATGCCGGCATCAACCGGCCGGCTTCAAGAAAGGCATTTGCGTTTTTCATAAATTTTCGCAGCATCCAGCCTATCCCAAGCACAAACAGAAAATAGATTATCATTATCAGGTAATCTATCCAGTGTAATTCAAGTTTCATAACCAATACTAATAAACAGTTGAATACTTAACATCAATAGACTTCTTCGGAAAACAGCAGCCAATTTTAATTAATAATCAGAGATCTTTGTTTAAACTTTCTTTTTTTATGAGTACGAACGGGGCTTTAACGATGCTGTTTTCCGACCCGGTATGTCCACCTTTTGTTTGCAACAACAAACAACAAAAGACACAAATGTAAAAGTTTTTTCATAAAAACAAGAAGTTTTTATCTTTAATAGACTTCTTCGGAAAATAGAACTTCAACACCCTGTTCGTCATTGCGACCGCGAGGTACGAAGCGGGAAGCAATCCAGTGGTATGTCTTTTCTGGATTGCCGCGTCGCCTGCGGCTCCTCGCAAAGAACTGTGTTAAGAATCAAATTTTAGAGCATAATTTTTGTTGTATTTAGATTTCGACTTGATTATAGCGAATGCGATTTTG
>JAITVX010000050.1 GCA_031285575.1 Bacteroidales bacterium | reverse complement strand
GGAGAGGAACGACGAAGCAATATCCTCGCCCTGACGTCCCAAATCTTTAGTCTCTGACATAATTGGCAGCTGTTAAATCTCTATAATCTTGTTTTTGATGGCAAACAGTATGAGGCTTGCCGTATTCTTCGACCCTGTTTTCCCAAGAAGATTTGCGCGATGCCTGTCAACTGTCCGTTTGCTTATAAAAAGCGTCTCGCCAATTTCATGATTCGACAGTCCGTCGCAAATCTTCAGCAGAATCTCTTTCTCGCGATTCGACAGGATGGCCGTATTACCTTCATGTTCGCGGTGCTTTATCTTCCTTATCACATCGCGCAGCAACTCCTGCGAAAAATAGCTCCCGCCGCGTGCAACGGTCAGAATGGCGTCTCTTACATCCGAGATATCCGAATTTTTGAGCAGGAAGCCCTTTGCTCCGGCATCTACCATTTTATGATAGTACTCCTCTTCACCATACATCGACAGGGCAATTATGTTCAGGCCGTCATAAGTCTTCATTGCGCTTCTCGTAGCCTCAATGCCATCCATATCGGGCATGCTGATATCCATCAGTGCAACATCGGCGGGCGTATTCTGCATCAGCGCAAGAAATTCTTCTCCGCTGGAAGCTTCGCCAACAACGTCAAACTCATGAAACCCCAAAAGGAGCATCTTCAGCCCGTTTCTGAACAGCTGGTGGTCATCAGCAATAACAATCCTTATTTTTTCCATATCTGTCTATTCCGTAATTTTTATCAGGGCATTGGTTCCGCTTCCCGGCAGGCTCTCGATTATAAAAACCCCGTCAACGCTTCTCACCCGTGCTTTTATGTTCGGCAGGCCCATTCCGCCGGCATCACTGGCTGCATCAAACCCGCGTCCGTTGTCGCTGAACTGCAGTGTAACAAACTTCCGGTGCCTGTTAAGCTCAATATCAATCTTCGAGGCTTCGGCATGACGAATTGAGTTATTAATCAATTCACACACGGTTCTGTATATTACAACTTCTTTGTCGTTATGAAGCCTTACGCCGTCCATGTTCGACCTGAGGTCGATTTCAATGGCTTCGGTCTGGTTAATCTTTGAAACAAAGGCGTTCAGTGCGCTCGAAAGGCCGAAGTTTGAAAGGACGTGCGGGCTCAGGTTGTTCGAGATCTCCTTAATTGCATTTATGGCTTCGTTAATCAGGTTGCCTGTGTTGTCGAGCACCATTTCGCCGGTTGCATCCTTAATTTTGCCTGTAAGTGCCGACAGAGACATCTTCACTGTTGAAAGTATGGGGCCAAGCCCGTCGTGCAAGTCTTTTGCAAACCGCTTCCGCTCGTTCTCCTCGGTGTTTATGATGGCCGTAATGATACGGTTTTCAGACCTCAGCCTGTCAATATCGGCTCGCTTTAGCGATATGAAGATCTCTCTCATCAGAATAACGCCCCATATTATGAATACGGAAACGACAACGCCAAGCCACTCGTCGATCATTTGCCATGTGTATGAAGGGGCTCCTCTGAAAAAGCCGAAAAGCTGAATGATTTTCCTTACGGCCATAAACACAAACGACGACGACAGGAGAATCCACGACAGCCGGTATTTGGTAAGCTTCATAAACCTGAAGGCAATAATGCCTGCAATAATCTGAACAACAATAGATATTATTAAAGCAACGAGCCGTACCATGTGTATAGATAATATTTTGTAAAGGTAAGAGATATTCCGGAATAGAACAATGAATGTATTATATATGGCTGTATGTTACCGGTGAAAAGCATAACAGTCCTTTCCGGGAAACAGAACTCCGGCAGCCTGTTCGTTACAGCATCGTGTGAGGGTGTATCACCCCATGCTGTGAGGGTGTATCACAGCATGGGGTGATGGTGCTTCACAGCATGCTGTGATGGTGTCTCACAGCATGGGGTGACGGTGCTTCACGGCAGCCATGTTATTTTTTCGCGGGCAGCCTGAAAGAAAACTCCAGGCCGCCGCCGGTGCGTTTTTTTACTGAAACGGTTCCTTTATGAAACGCAATGGCGTTTCTTACAATTGACAGTCCGAGCCCCGAACCGCCGCTGTCGCGTGTGCGGCCTTCGGATATGCGGTAGAACCGCTCGAATATGCGGCTTAAATGACGTTCGTCTGCTATCCCGGCGCCATTGTCGGAGAATGAAAAACAGTAATAGCCGTCGCCTGCATTGCAGCAGCCGACATATACCGACGCTCCCTTGCCGGCATATTTCACTGCGTTGTCGGTAAGGTTGCGGAATATTGAATAAAGCAGGTTTTCGTTACCGTTAACAACCGTGTTGCGGGGTATATCTACATTCACCGACATGCTGTTCTCTTTTATGGCTGTTTCCATGTCTTCAAAAGCCTGCTCAACAACAGAAAGTATATCGACGTTTTCCATGCGAAACGAATCGGGAGCGTCTTCAATCCTGGTCAGCATCCCCATATCGCTTATCAGTTCCGAAAGCGAGAGGGTCTGCCCGTATGCTTTCGATATGAACCGGCGTTGCGTTGCGGCGTCGAGCGGCTGGTTAAGTATTGTTTCGAGGTATCCCCTTACGCTTGTTACCGGCGTCCGCAGTTCATGGGCAATGTTACCTGTCATCTCCTGCTTCAAACGGCGGTTTTTCTCTTTTGCGGTTATGTCGGTCAGTATTATCTCAAAGCTCCTGTCCTCGAATATGTTCAGCCGCAGCAGGAACTCCTTTCCACGGCGGCCGATGCGCGTTTCGTAATAGCTGTCGCCGCCGGTATCGTTAAGAAACCCGGCAACCTGGTTGAAGTCTGCGCCATCCAGAATCTCGCGCCCCGGAGCAACCTCCACGCCCGACAGGGCATTGAAATACTGCAGGAAGAGCCCGTTGCAGAAGGCAACCTTGCGGCAGGAACTGAAAAAGCATATCCCCTCGGCCGAAGTATGTATGTGCAGTAGCAGCTTTTCGCGTTCCTGCGCCAGCTGCTTTTTGCTTTCCGTTATTATGTTGAAGTCGCGAACAAGCTGCTGGCCTATTTCCCCGAATTCATCGTCGGGGAAATTCTGCAGCGGCGCCTTCTCCTTGCCGTTATTCAGCGATACCGAGAAATCGCGGAGCTGCCTTACAGACCTGCCCAAACGCCGGCTGACGCAGTATATTAAGATAAAGCCGGCCATGAAAAGCGCAACGACGAAATAGAGGAAGGCGTTGTCGGGCTTGAGGAACAACCGTACATTAATGTCGTATGGCATGGCTACGCGCACAATAATCCCGTTGCCGGCATCTTTTGCATAGTAAAGGTAAGGCTGGCTGTTCGACGCCGACGTGCGTACGGAACTCCCGCTTCCCTTTGCCAAGGCTCTCGCTATCTCAGGCCTGCCGCCATGGTTTTCAACAGAGGCGAGGTCGGGCAGCATATTGTCATACGTTACCTTGCCGCTGCGGGCAACCAGCGTAAGCCTCAGGTTCTGCGGCATAAGCAACAGCAGGCTGTCGGGCGTGGCGTCGTTAAGCAATAGGTAACGCGAAACTTCGTCGGCATAGGCGCTCAGGCGTTCCTGCAATGCTTCCGTTTTGTAACGCCTGGCCCGTTGCTGCTCAAAAACGACAATACCCGTGGTGAAAACCGTAAATATGGCGAGAAAACTCAGTATGAGTTTCTGTTGAAAGTTCAGTTTCATAGTTCTTCCTTGTTAAACCTGTATCCATATCCTGTGCGGCTTGAAATCAGAGTCGCCCTGTCGCCCAGTTTTTTGCGCAGGCGGGTAATGTGCACGTCAACGGTGCGTTCGGTTATGTATGGCGATTCTTTCCATATACGGCTTATTATTTCTTCGCGCGGGAAAACCTGTCCCGGGTTTTTTGCCAGCAGCGCAAGGATTTCAAATTCCGTTCTTGTTAACTGTATCTGGTTGCTGCCAATAAGCAGCTCCTTTGTGTTGAAGTCTATCGAAAAACCGCTTGTTGACAGATGCGCGCCGGTTTTATCTTCCGGTTCGCTGCTGCGTTTAAGCACCGCCTTTACACGTGCCGAAACCTCCTTCAGCGAAAAGGGCTTTGATATATAATCGTCGCCGCCTACGGAAAAGCCTGTCAGCATATCGTTTTCAGTATCTTTGGCGGTAAGGAATATAACCGGTACGGCATTTCCTTCCTTTCGCAGTTTTTCGGCCATACGGTAGCCCGACATGCCGCCCATCATTACGTCGAGAAGGATGAGGGTGTGTTGTGGCGACAGTTTGGCAAGCGCCTCCTCGGCCGAGTTGGCTGTATCAACTTCATAACCTTCATTTTCAAGGTTAAACGAGAGTATTTCGCATATATCCTGCTCGTCATCTACTATAAGTATCTTTTTCTTCATAATCTTCCGGCTTGCTGCTGCAAAATTCCGGTTATTTTTCCACAAATCATACATATTTATGTTACAATCATGTTACGGTTTAAAGACTGCGAAAATACCGTACAAATGAATGAAACGATAATTGGTCCCGCTTAAGAAGTTGTTTTGAATTTATTTAATTACAATATAATACATTGAGCATCGGCTGGTTGATTGAGTATTATTTCATAATTTTATGGTTACCAAGACATAAGTTATGAGTACTTATCCAACCAATCTCACAGATAAACAGTGGCAACTTATAAGAAACAGAATTGAAACCAAATAAAGAAAGCGAAAACATTCATTACGGGATATGATAAACGCTATGATGTATATAACAAAAACCGGCTGTCAGTGGCGTATGCTTCCAAAAGACTTTGGCCCCATCTGCGGAAAGGCTTGTGACAGAGCTATCAGCCCCAGTGTAGGATTGATAGACTCCAGAAGTGTACGAACTTCTCATCATATAGACAGCAGTGAATATGGCATTGATGGTGGTAAGAAAATCAAAGGCAGGCAGGAACATATTATTGTGGATACGCCTGGATTGCCGATGACAGTGAAAGTTCATACCGCTAATATTCATGACAGTATCGGGGCTGTGGAGCAGATAGAACAACTTTGGTATCTATTTCCAAGGCTCAGGAAGGTTATAGCTGATTGTGGATACAGAGGGAAATTAGCTGACTTCGTAAAAAGTTTGGAATGGGAATTATCTGTTGTACTTCGTTCGGATGAATCATCAAAGAAGTTTCAGGTATTGCCACTCT
>JAITVX010000040.1 GCA_031285575.1 Bacteroidales bacterium | reverse complement strand
CCGCTATTTCACAGGGGATAGCAATTGGCCGTGCATTTGTTTTCCGCAAAGCAGGCAGTTATACCGGTAACATAACCGGTAATTGCAAAACAGAAATATCTGTTGAAACAGACAAATTCAGTAAAGCCGTTGAAAATGCAGCCGCTGAACTCAGAACACTTGTTAATACTCCAGAAGCTAATCTTACATCCGAAGAAAAATCTATTCTTGAAACGCAGATAGAATTTATATCCGACGAACAGCTGCGTATAGATGTTGAAGCAAAAATAATATCCTGCAACATTCCGGCGTCAGAAGCAGTTAAGATTGCCATATCTGAAATGTCGGAAATGTTCCTCGCAACAAACGACAACTATCTTATTGCACGTATATCCGACCTTCGCGATGCAGGTGATAGAATAACCGGTTATCTTTTAAACCGTAACACAAACCGCATTAATGTAACTGCAGAAAACACTGTACTTATTGCCGAAGAAATTACACCTGTTGAAGCAATGTCGATAGATTACAGATTAGTTTCAGGCATCGTTACCATGAAAGGAGACAAAACGTCTCACGCATCTATCATAATCAGGTCTAAAGGCATACCATCAGTGTCGAGATTTGAAGAAAACATTATGAGCGTTAATAACAACGAAACAGTAATTGTTGACGGTACATCTGGCGATATTATAATTTCCCCCGATGAAGAAACGCTGAACATATATGGAAATAAAAAAAAGGAATACGATGCCGAAGCTGAATACCTTAAATCGCTGCGCAGTAAACCGGCAATAACAACCGACGGCAGAAAAATACACCTTCTGGCCAATATAAGCTGCAGTGAAGAAATAGAATTTATGGTTAAGAACGGCGGCGAAGGCGTCGGGCTGTTAAGAACAGAACTCTTCTTCATGGCTCAGAACGAGTTTCCGTCCGAAGAAAAACAATACGGTTTTTACGTTCAGGCTGCCATTGCAGCCGGCAAAAAACCGGTATCGATACGTACGCTCGATATTGGGGGAGACAAGCAGTTGCCATATTTCCCCATTCCTCCGGAAGATAACCCCTTTCTGGGCTACCGGGCAATCCGTATTTCGCTCGACAGAAAGGAAATTTTCACAACGCAGATAAGGGCACTGTTAAGAGCCTCGGCATACGGCAACATCAGAATACTGCTGCCGATGATTTCAAATATTGACGAAATAAGAGAGGCCAGGGCAATAATAAGTAAAGCCAGGGCAGACTTGTCGCAATCGGGCATCAGCTTTAACAACAGCATAGAGACCGGCATAATGATTGAAGTTCCAAGTGCTGCCATAATGACCGATATCCTGGCAAACGAAGCCGACTTCTTCAGCATAGGCACAAACGACCTTATCCAGTACTCCATGGCCGCAGATCGCATGAACAGCAAGGTAGCTCCTCTGTATGACCATTTCAACCCCGGATTCCTGCGCCTTCTTGAAACATCAATAAGCCAGGCGCACAAATGCAATAAACCTGTAGGCGTGTGCGGCGAAATGGCTGCCGACCCTGTTGCGGCGCAGCTGCTTATCGGAATGGGAATAGACGAACTGTCTGTGGCTCCCGCAATGCTACCTGTTATTAAAAACATAACCCTGCATGCCAATTACCGGCGGGCAAAAGAAATATGCGGCAAAGTACTGCAAATAGACAGTTCCAATTGCATAAGAGAATTTCTAAAAAAAGAATTAATATGATTACAAAAGACTATACTGTTATCGACCCGCTCGGAATGCACGCACGGCCGGCCACTGCACTGGTAAAACTGGCAAGGAACTACAAATCGCTTATAACCATAAATAAGGACGGTAAAAACGTGCCGCTTAAAAGCATGATAAACATACTGGGCATGGCCATAAAGGCCGGAGACAGCGTAACGGTTATAACGGAAGGCGAAGACGAACAGGCCGCATCCGCAGCACTCGACGATTTTTTTTATAACGATATGAAGAATTTTTAAAAACCACAGATATGAAAATTACAATAACCGCAAGCGAAAAAGATTTTGACACAGTTGCCGCATGGAGAATAATAGCACAGATACTGAAAAAGCCCGATTCGGTAATCGGACTGTCAACCGGACAGACAACCATGGGTATGCATAAAGTTGTTTCCGAAATATTCGGGCAGTATCCGTTCGATGTATCGCAGGTAACACTCTTTAATGTTGATGAACTTACAAATCTTCCGCGCGAATACTCGGGCAGCTGCTATACAATGATTAGAACCCAGCTTGCCGACCCGCTTAACATTCCGGACGACAGGTTTATAATGCCGCCTACAATGTCGGATAACTTTGAAAAGGAGTGCCTCATATTTGAAAACAAACTTGCGGTGTGCGGAGGAGCCGACCTTCAGATGCTTGGCATCGGAACAAACGGGCATATAGGCATAAACCAGCCCGGAACACCATTTGAAAGCGAAACATGGGTTTCGCCAATGGATCCCGACTTTGAAGCCCGCGTAAGAAGGGAAACCAGTGTTCCACCCGAAACCATTCTCGGCGGACTTACAAGAGGCATTAAAAATATTATGCAAACAAGAAAGATCGTACTTGTGGCAAAAGGGGCGCACAAGGCAGAAATAATACGCAAGGCCGTGCTGGGGCCTGTTACGTGCGAAGTGCCGGCTTCGGTAATCCAGTTGCATCCCGATTGCGAAGTGCTGCTCGACCCGGCTGCAGCTTCCGAAATAGCCGGAAAATTAAGTAGCTGATAAACTCAGATAAAAATGAATCATATCCGGTTCCGCAAAGAATTGAAGCTGCTCCCGGAACCGGTACATATCAAATAAAAACAGAAAACAACACGCTGTTAAAAAAAATGATGCTGTTGCGACAAGCCCTTGTGCAGTTATTGCAAGGCGTATCTGATGTGTTAAAAATAAATAAAATCATACAATTATCGGCGGCAGTTTTTGTAATACAATTAAAAATCTTTCATTTGAGTTGTTTATTTTTCACTGTGTAGCAGGTATATCATTTTGCACTTCAAAAAAGAATAGAAGATTTAAAGAAATGCTAAAATAACCAT
>JAITVX010000252.1 GCA_031285575.1 Bacteroidales bacterium | reverse complement strand
GTGTGGATGATTTCTCAAAAATCAGCGCAATGTTTTTACCCGTAAGTCTCGGCTGTTCCGTTCCGGCCATTTTTGCCTTTTTAAGTTCTGCCGACATGTTTAGGAGATATTTTATCTCGCCCGGCGTGAAATCGAGAAGTTTAAGGAAACTTCTGTTACGTAAATTATAACCCATAGTCATTAATTATTGAACGGTCAAAAGTAGAAAAAAATCTTGAACCAGACATTGTTTTTTAATGATTGCCGATATTTTACTCAATGGTTCTTTAGGTGCTCCTTTCGACAAGACAACGCTTGCCGGTTTCACGATATACTACCAGGTGGTTCATGGCTGTTCAGCAGTTTCTTCTTCGTTAAGGAATATGGTTGCACTTACTTTTTTTATCTTTCTTTGCCGCAGATGAGAGTCTGATTCGAAACCGGTGCCCATTATAATCTGATCTTTATTTGTGAATTTTACAAATCGGTCGGAGTATATAAGGTCTTTAGTCTGATCCCAAAACAGGCTTTCGGTTTCAAGTTTGTCGCTGTTTTCATTAATAACCACAACACTGTCGCGCAGTTCCCACAGGTTGTGGTTTCGTGTGTATCTGGCGTATTTTGAGGTTATCGACCCCGACGGCTCGTGGTTACTGTTAAAGACGTCAACATACAGTCCCATATTGAATTCATTGTAGGGAGAACCTGCGTTATCGTACTGCTCCATTATGGGGAAAGTCATTTTGAGTGCCACTCTTCCCGAATCGAAATATACGGTGGTGTCGTTTTTTACTGTTAATGAAGGCAGGGTTGATATGTCGGATACAGGTATCCTGTTGCTGCCTTTTTTACACGACAGCGGCAACAGGGATATCAGGATAATAGCAGGCACTGTTGTAGCGCGTAGCTTCATAAGCATTGTTAGTGGCTGGGGGTGCATCAGTTGTATCTTCTTTTGATAAACCAGAAGTCGTAAATATTGATGCTGCCGCCAACGGTAACTATGTTTTCGGTGTGGAGTGCAGAGCTGGATGCCGACTTTTGTGTGTAGTCAACATACAGGTTTACTTTTGAAATGGAACGCCGCAGTGGTATGCCTACTCCAAAGCTTGCGCTTTTTTCTTTCAGTTGCGAATTGTTTATAAGCAGATAGCTGTCGCCAAGACGACCGCCAAGTCTGTATTCCACTCTTTTCAGCACGCTGCTGTTTGAATATTTATCGGGAGTGTATTCTATTCCCAAGGCGTATGTCATGGTGTTTGCGGCTGAGTTCTTAAACCCTGGAATTTCACCCCATGGTGCTGCTGTAAAGTCGAAACCTGCTGTAAACTTGTTCTGTTTCCCGAAGGCTATTCCGGCCCGGTATGTTTGGGGCAATTTCACAGGGGCAGCTGTTTCCGAAACATAGTCGAGGGTGTCGATTGAATATGGGGGAGTGTTGTTGTTAGCAGTAGCAGTAATGTTGTAGCGTTGCTTGGATGCATAATATTCGTAATTTGATTTATATGCTCTTTCCATAACAAATGCAAGTCCGGCGTTGAGGAAGTAATCGTTTTTGAGTTTTGCCGTGTACTGAAGCCCGTAGTCGAAGTTGAATCCGCGCATTCTCATGTTTTCCATAACATTTATAAAGTAACTGTTGACATCATCAAATGCAACTGATGAATTTCTTTCAAGCATTCCGAATATAATGGTAAGGTTGACGCCCACCGACAGGTTCTTCAGTATGTTTACTCCTGTTCCGAAGAACAGGTTTGAGAATCCGCCATTTCCACGGTATTGTGAAGTGTAGGTGCCTGTTACGGCATTGTAGCCGTTGTCGGTTTCTGACATAATGGCGGTTGATATATTGTAGTAGCCCTGGCTTAACGGTACAATTCCGGCAGCTACGCCCCAGTTTTTTGCAACCGGAAATCCGATTATCATGTGATGAAAGTTAGCGTCGTTTGAGGAGTATTTTTCGTTGCCGTGCTGCATGGTGCTCATGCCGAAATCGACCCCAAAGTCGAATGAAAAGGAGTTGGTGTCGAGACTGCTGTATGATGCTGGATTGGTGTAATAGACCGAATTGTTGTCGCGCATTGCCACGCCTGTTCCGCCCATGGCCCTGCTTTTGAATGAGCCCTGCGGTTCGAGCGACCCTATGTTAAATCGTGAATATGGCGAGTTTAACTGTTTCTGTGAAACGGCCGTGTATGAAATCAGTAAAAAAAACAGTGTCGATATTGCAGTTGTTTTACGCATTGTATTCTAAAATAAAATTCAGTCCTTCGTTTACCAGGTCGGGAACCAGCATAATATTATCGTTCAGTCTCTCATTTATATATTCGCTGTCTCCGCCTGTCAGTATTATTTTGTTGTTTTTGTGCATTTTTTTAAACGTGCGAATATACTCATTTATTTCATAAATTACGCCATTTACCGTTCCCGATAAAATTGCGTCGCGAGTTGTCTGTCCCGGCGAGCTGAATTTTTCAGCAGCGCTGGTCAGCGGCAACCGGCCAGTAAAACTGTGAAGCGCCTTCAGCCTTATATTAATTCCGGGCGATATGTTGCCTCCTTCGTAAATGCCTCCTGTTAAAAAGTCGTAGGTAATTGCGGTTCCGGCGTCGATTATCATGATGTCTTCGCCGGGGAAAAGGCTGAAAGCGCCGGCAAGCGCCGCAATACGGTCTGTGCCGAGGGTTTCGGGTGTTTTATACTGTATTCCGAAAGGCAGTTTTGACCTGTATGAAAGGATGTGCACGAAAACGCCATGCGACGACAGTATATCCGCTGCAGCCTGAGGAATAACGCTGACCGATGAAATGACTGCCCTGTTAACCGCAAAGCCCGATACAATATTTTCAAACTCTCCGGAGATGAGCTCATTTATTCGTGTCGATAAAATTTTTATTCTTCCGTCAAACACGGCCATCTTGAAGCCTGAATTTCCTATGTCTAAAACAAGATTCATATTTATAATTGCAGCAAAGGTATGAAAAAGCCTGTTATTCTTAATGCTTTAATATTGCTGAATATTTTGCTGCAGTATCTTTCATTAGCCTGCTACGGGTAATGATATAATTATCTGATGTTACGCAACCCATCAGGGGAATCGAATTTCCTTCAGGGAAATTGAATTTCCTACTTGGGAAATTGTATTTCACTAACGGAACAAATCTCATACCGCGCAACATCAGTAATTATGTTTATTATCAATTTATCGGTTAAAACCCTGCACTTTAGTGCAGCTACTTTAGTTTCTATAAAACTCTACCGTCATTGCGAGGGCGTAGTCCGAAGCAACCGAGTTTACGAGCTCGGCGAAGCCAATCCAGTTTGTTTTTCTGGATTGCCGCGTCGCCTGCGGCTCCTCGCAATGACGTGGGTTGGCGAATTTCATTCGCTATCCAAACCTATGCACTTTAGTGCATTAGTAATTTATTTCATCAGTTCGCCGATTCTTTCTGTAATTGCGGCTATTTTCATTTCGGTGTCGCTTTTTTTCTTGCGTTCGAGATCTATAACGCTGGATGGGGCATTCTGAACAAACCTTTCGTTGTTGAGTTTTTTCATTACGCTTTCAAGAAAACCACGGTTGTATTTGAGGTCTTCTTCGAGTTTGGCAATTTCAACTGCCGGGTCTATTGCTTCTGACAGCGGAATGAAAAACTGAGTTGCACCTATCAGGAATGAGGCGGCTCCGTCCTGTGCAGCCGAGACGGATTCGAGCCCCGAAAGATTGCACAGCTTTATGATTACAGGAAAAAATGCCGTGTCGAATTCCTGCTTTTCATCCATTACAAGCAGTTGAAGCTTTTCCCTTTGCGGAATTTCCTTTTCCTTGCGGATTGTCCTTACCGAACCGATAATTTCCCTGGCAGTATCAAAGCCGTCGAGTATTTTCCTGTTGTGGCTTTGTATGGCGGGCTGTGCCGAAATCATTATGCTTTCTCCCTTTTCCCGCTCTTTCAGAAGCTGCCATATATCTTCTGTTATGAAGGGCATGAACGGATGTATTATTTTCAACAGGCTCTCGAAAATACCGATAGCCGATTCGTAGCTTTTCCTGTCAATCGGTTTTTGGTATTCAGGTTTTATGGCTTCGAGGAACCAGCCCGAAAACTCATCCCAGAACAGTTTATATACAACCATCAGCGCTTCCGATATCCTGAACTTTTTAAAGTCGGAGTCTGTTTCCTCAACCGACTTTTTCAGGGTTTCGTTCATCCATGCAACCGCTATTGCCGACGATTCGGGCTGCATTATCGTGTCGTCAACCTGCCATGTCTTTACGAGCCTGAATGCATTCCATATCTTGTTGGCGAAGTTGCGTCCCTGTTCCGGCAGGCTGTCTTCGTAAAGGAGATCGTTGCCGGCGGGCGAGCAGAGCAGCATGCCTACTCTTACTCCGTCGGCTCCAAACCGTTCTATCAGCTCAACGGGTTCGGGGGAGTTGCCAAGCGATTTCGACATTTTCCGGCGCTGCTGGTCGCGTACAAGCCCCGTGAGGTAAACATTTTCAAAAGGCATCTGCCCCCTGTATTCGTAACCGGCAATTATCATCCGTGCAACCCAGAAGAAGAGAATTTCAGGAGCCGTAATGAGGTCGTTTGTGGGGTAATAGTAGTTAAAGTCTTTGTTGTCGGGATTGTTGATACCGTCAAAGGAGGTTATCGGCCACAGCCACGATGAAAACCATGTGTCGAGCACATCTTCGTCCTGCCTCATATCGCCGGGCTGCAACACCGGGTTGCCCGATTTCTCCCTGGCCAGCTCAAGCGCTTCCTGTTCGCTTTCGGCCACCACAAAGGCATTGTCGGCATAATACCATGCCGGAATGCGGTGCCCCCACCACAGCTGGCGGCTTATGCACCAGTCGTGTACATTTTCCATCCAGTGCCTGTACAGGTTTCTGAACTTCGAGGGATGAAGCTGAATGTCGCCATTCATTACGGCTTCGAGCGCAGGCTTCGATAAGTCTTTCATTTTAAGGAACCACTGTACCGAGATGCGTGGCTCGATAACGGCGTTTGTACGTTCCGACCGGCCTATCTTGTTATTATAGTCTTCAACCCTGGCAAGGTTTCCGCTTTTCTCCAGTTCACGTGCGGCAAGGTCGCGTGCGGCAAACCGGTCAATGCCGGCAAACATTCCTGCCTGGTTGCTTACAGTACCGTCTTCGTTAAAAACGTCTATCGACGGCAGGTTGTGGCGCAACCCTATTTCGTAGTCGTTTATGTCGTGTGCCGGCGTAATCTTCAGGCATCCCGTGCCAAATTCCCTGTCAACATAGCTGTCGAAAATGAAAGGTACTTCCCTGTTAACCATCGGCACAATTACCTTTTTGCCTTTAAGATGCCGGTACCTTTCGTCGTCGGGGTTTGCGCACACGGCCGTGTCGCCGAGTATGGTTTCGGGGCGCGTTGTTGCCACGGTTACGTAACCGTCTTCGCCGGCTATTCTGTATTTTACGTAATAGAGTTTCGATTTTTCATCGGTATGGTTCACCTCTTCGTCCGACACGGCCGTTCGTGCCTGCGGATCCCAGTTAACCATCCTGACTCCACGGTATATAAGCCCCTTGTTATACAAATCGACAAATACTTTTATCACCGACCGGTATCTGCTGTCGTCCATCGTAAACAGCGTGCGGTCCCAGTCGCATGAGGCGCCGAGCCTTTTCAGCTGTTCGAGTATTATTCCGCCGTGTTTGTCTGTCCAGTCCCAGGCATGTTTCAGAAATTCTTCACGCGACAGGTTTTGTTTCTCAATACCTTCTTCTTTCAGTTTTGCTACAACCTTGGCTTCGGTGGCTATCGACGCATGGTCGGTTCCGGGAACCCAGCAGGCGTTTTTTCCCATCATGCGGGCACGTCTTACGAGTACATCCTGAATGGTGTTGTTGAGCATGTGCCCCATGTGAAGCACGCCGGTTACATTGGGCGGCGGAATAACAACGGTATATGGTTCGCGGCCGTCGGGAACGCTCTTGAAAAATCCGTTTTCCATCCAGTATTTATACCATTTGCCTTCGGCCTCGCCGGGGCTGTATTTTGAAGGAATGTTCATAGTCGTTTTGAAATATTATAATATATGTGAATAACTGTTAAATAATCAATATTAACAGGCGGCAAATGTATAAAATATACTTCCAACAAAAAAACAGATTTAGGCAGAGCGTAGTGAATTAGCTGAAAGGGCGTTTGTTACGCTCTGTTTTGCTTTGTATGGCTATCCACGAAAAGCCATATTTTAGCAGAACACGGCAAGAGATGAGTTACTATCCCGTTACTTGGAGTAGAGCGTAAAATCTTTGCTACACGATTCTTATTCAGTGGTTTGCGTAAATTCGCATACCGTCTTATAACTCAATGATAATTAATTTTGTAACCAGAAAAAACATTGAGTTATGAGGTCAACATTCAAGGTCTTATTTTATGTGAAGAAAGGCAGTGAGAAACCTAACGGAAACCTGCCTTTGATGTGCCGCCTGACAGTGGACGGCGAAGTTAAACAGTTCAGTTGCAAGACAGATGTTCCGCTCCGCCTGGGGGATGTGAAAAACAACCGGGCATTGGGAAAGAGTGTGGAAGCGCAGAAAATCAATCTCGCCATCGACCGTATCCGAGTGGATGTAAACCGCCGTTATCAGGAACTGATACAGACAGACGGCTATGTTACCGCCGAAAAATTGAAAAACGCCTATCTCGGTATCGGAGTAAAGCAGGAAACCCTGCTGAAACTCTTCGAGCAACACAATATCGAATTTAAGAAGAAGGTGGGGTACAGCAGGGCAAAGGGGACATTCTCCCGCTACCGTACCGTCTGCAAGCACATCCGGAAGTTCCTGCCCCTGACCTACCACAGGGAAGATATACCGCTAAAGGAACTTAGCCTTAGTTTTATCAACGATTTCGAGTATTTCCTGCGGACAGAGAAAGGATGCCGTACCAATACCGTATGGGGATATATGATAGTCTTGAAGCTGCGGTATCGGTAAAGAATCTTATATCTCATTTTCAAGATAAGGGGCGGTAGTGATATTGTACCTGAAGTTATTTCCCGCGCTCGTGTAGGTTATTTCCCACTCATGGCTTCCCTGCCGTTTTGGGGGCGGAAACTCGCGAGAATAACCGACGGCACGAGAATAACTTCTACCGTTGTGAAGTTTGGCAAACGTAGCAAAAAACAAGGTGTTTATTTTGTTGGAAATCCGAATTAAAAACACTAATTTTACGCCCGAGTTATTTGAGGGAATGCAGCGCAAAACGCAGAAATTGGCACGGTTGCCAACTCGTTACCTCTACTGCTGAAAAAGCTCGCTTAAAGACTTCTATTCAAAGAGTTATCTCAATAAGGTGATTTTATAAATTATAAAAAACCTGCCTTGCCGTCCGTTAAATAAAAACAGCGTTCCAACAAATATTGAAAAACCTCTTTGGACTGAAACAGCATTCCAACCACGGTTAGAAAGGCATTTTGGACGAAAACAGCATTTCAACCGCAGGGAGGAAGGGGATTAACTTTGCGAACGGTATCACTGTACTTATGACGTTAATAATCTTATTCCCGCCATCGGTTTTGTCAGTTGCTGTCGCTTATGCCGATACAGTGGTATGTAAATCCGAGTTTTTTCATTTCGCCTGCGTCGTAAATGTTTCTTCCGTCAAAAACAAGCGGTTTTTTCAGCAGGCTTTTAAGAAGGTCGAATTTCGGGAATCCAAATTCCGGCCATTCGGTTATCAGGGCCAGGCAATCGGCTTCGCACAGGGCTTCATACATGTCGTCGCAGTAAGTAACTGAGTTGCCAAAATATTTCACAGCTTCGTTTTTTGCAACAGGGTCATATGCCTTAACACGTGCGCCTGCTTCGAGCAGCCTGTTTATAATTGTTACCGACGGCGCTTCACGCATGTCGTTGGTCTGTGGTTTGAACGAAAGTCCCCATACCGCAACGGTTTTAGCCGCAATGCTGCCCGAAAAGACGTTCATTATTTTATTGAAAAACTTTAGCCGCTGGTCGTCGTTAATTGCCTCTACGGCTTTCAGCAGGCGGAGGTCGTAACCATATTTACCGGCGGTGTTGATAAGCGCCTTCACGTCTTTCGGAAAGCACGAACCGCCATAGCCAATGCCGGGGTAAATGAATTTGCTCCCGATGCGCGGGTCGGAACAGATGCCCCTGCGAACCATGTTTATATCTGCGCCCGTCAGTTCACACAGGTTGGCAATATCGTTCATAAAACTGATTTTTGTTGCGAGCAGAGAGTTGGCAGCATATTTTGTCATTTCGGCCGAAGCAATATCCATTAAAATTATTGGATGTCCGTTGAGGGTAAACGGTTTGTAAAGTCTTTTCATAATATCTTCGGCACGCTGCGAATCGACGCCTGTTACAATACGGTCGGGTTTCAGGAAATCTTCAACAGCGGCTCCCTGTTTTAAAAATTCGGGGTTCGAGGCAACGTCGAAATCAATTTCCAGCCCGCGGTTTGCAATTTCTTCCATTATCGCACTCCTTACCTTTTCAGAAGTGCCTACCGGAACAGTGCTCTTGGTAACAACCAGCAGATACGACTGCATATATCTGCCACAGTCTCTTGCCACCTTCAGAACATGCGTCAGGTCGGCGCCGCCATCTTCTTCGGGTGGAGTGCCAACAGCAATAAAAACAACCTCTGCTCCGTCTATGGCTTCTTCAAGACAGGCAGAGAATTTCAACCGGTTCTTTTTAACATTGCGATGCACAATTTCCTCAAGCCCGGGCTCAAAAATGGGCACATGGCCGCTGTTAAGAGCGTCAATTTTAGCTCCGTCAACATCAACACACACAACATCGATGCCAATTTCCGACAGACACGCACCCGTAACCAGCCCGACATATCCGGTTCCCGCTATAACAATTTTCATGGTAATACAGTAAAACGTTAATTCGGGCTCAAAGATACAAAAAGACCTCGTAAAAACGGCAAAA
>JAITVX010000131.1 GCA_031285575.1 Bacteroidales bacterium | reverse complement strand
TATGAAATTTATTTTGATAAGTAAGTGTTCATAATTAATTCACATTATCCTGTTCGTCATTGCGAGGGCTTGCCCGAAGCAACCGAGTTTACGAGCTCGGCGAAGCCAATCCATTGTTTTTCTGGATTGCCGCGTCGCCTGCGGCTCCTCGCAATGACGTGGACTGGCGAATTTCATTCGCTATCCAAACCTATGCACTTTAGTGCATTAGTAATTTAGTTTTGCATTCGGGTTATAAGCAAACAAAAGGTGGACATGCCGGGCTGGAAAACAGCAGGGTTTGTAACCCAAATCATACTCCATAAAGAAAAATTCAAACAAAACTCGCTGATTGTTAAACAGGTAAAATTGATTGCTATTTCCCGAAACGGCCTATTGTATAAATCGGAATAGTTAATTAACTTTGCCGCCAATGTTGTTTCGGCTGTTTATGTTTGCAACGGCAAATGGTTTTATAAAAATGTTTTCGGGGTGTGGCGCAGTTGGCTAGCGCACTTGCATGGGGTGCAAGGGGTCGTCTGTTCGAGTCAGATCACCCCGACGGAAGTAAATACCTGCAGTCTGTCTGATTGCAGGTATTGTTTTTTTACAGCAATATCTTCCGGCATGCATGGCTGCATATCTGTCATTTTTACTATCTTTACGGCGCTTAAAAAATACTGACCATGCACATAGCTATTGCCGGAAACATAGGTTCGGGAAAAACAACCCTCACTGGCCTCCTTGCAAAACATTACGGATGGACGCCGCACTACGAAGATGCCGACGACAACCCGTATCTCAACGACTTTTACGACGACATGCAGCGGTGGTCGTTCAACCTCCAGATATACTTTCTCAACACACGCTTCGGCCAGATACTCGAGATACGGAAGTCCGACAAAACAATAATACAGGACCGCACCATATACGAAGACGCCCACATATTTGCCCCCAACCTCCACGCAATGGGGCTTATGGCCTCGCGCGACTTTGCCAGCTACTCGGCGCTGTTCAGCATGATGAGCGCCCTCATACAGCCGCCCGACCTCATTCTTTACCTGCGTGCTTCGGTTCCCACGCTGGTAAGCCAGATACAGGCGCGTGGCCGCGAATACGAAAGTTCCATACGCATCGACTACCTCAAGCGGCTCAACGAGCGCTACGAGGCATGGATAGAAAAATACAGCCTCGGCAAAGCCCTTGTTATTGAGGCCGACCACTACAACTTCCCCAACAACAGCGACCACCTCAGCGAGGTAATTGACAGGATAAACGCCCAGCTGCACGGCCTCTTCTGAACAGGCCATGAATGCATGCCGGGCGTTTCAGTGAAACATCGGCAGGGATGGCGAAAAGCGGCAGCCCCGGTTTATGGCTATGCAATTACTGCGCTCACCATTGCGCTCCACGGGCCGTGCTGGCCGCGGGTGCTTACCCAGCGAAGCATGTAGTATGCCGTTTGCCCCTGCTGCCCGCCCTGGTACGAAACGGTGAACGGCGTGCACGTATCGACGCCAAGGTAGGTCATTTCGGCCTCGCTTTCGGGCTGCTGCCCGCCTGCTTTCGACCATATTTCGCAGCCGTGCACCTTGCCGGGTTTTGCGCGGCCGGTGGCGTTGCTGTCGCGGAAATGTATTATGTGGCGAAGGCGTGTAGAAAAATCTATTTCGGCTACGGGAGCGGTTGTCGGGGCCTGTGCCGCGGTGCGCGACGGCGAGCGCAGGGTGAGCCCCATGCTGTCGCGCTCGGCGTCGGTAACGTATTCACTGAAGGCGAGATGGCTCTTTACAAACATGCGCAGCTCTTTTTTGTAGGCTGCCAGCGCTTCGTTTTTGGCGGTAACGTTGGCCTCGGTGCGGTTGTGCCGGTTGCTTGCCAGGGCGTATGCGCTGTTCCACTGGCTGCGCAGGCCGGCAAGACGCGCAAATACGGCTTCGCCTATTTTCCACTGTTCGCGCTTTTCAGATATAATGCCGAACATGTTGTTTTGCCAGTCGTTGAACACGGCGTTGGGTCTGGGGATGTAGTCTGCCATAGTAATAGGGTTTAGAGGTTAATAATTGCTGTTGCACCGCTGCGGTATCCTGCAGCGCATGCGCTGCGCGCCGGGGAACGGAGGTTTTGTTTCCGGGTACGGATGCCGCGTTCTGCGGAACAGATGTTCCGTTCCCTGAAACGGGCGCACGGTTCCCGGGAACAGGCACTGTGTTCCGCGGGGCGAAAACGCTGTTCCGCAGAGCATGTGTTGCGCTGTTTGGAACATGTGTTATGCGCTCCGGCACGGTTGTGCTGTTCTCTGGCGCTTTGCGGTGTGGTTTCGGTGGTCATACGGTTAAAAGTATCTTGGGTTTGCTGCGCTTATGCGGGTTCCAAATTCGTAGCGCAGGCAGAGTTCTGCCGAGCCGTTGCGGGCGGCGTGCATGAAGCCTGTGGGGTAGTCGTACGACAGTCCGACCATAAGCTGCCGGTTTAGCTGCAGCTGCGCAATGCCTACAAGGGCTTTTTCGCTGGTGCGGTATGATGCGCCGAGCCACACGCAGTTGGCAAGGATAAAATTGCCGCTTATGTCGAACTGTTTCACTTTTTCAGACCTGTCGGGCGAATACTGAAGCAGGAACGACGGTTTGAACTTGACCGCTGTGCCGATATCGACAAGGCCGCCGCCGGTGATTACAAAGTCGTAGTTGCCCGCACGGTGGTAGGCCTGCACCGTGTGGCCGGGCGACTTGCGGTAGCTCATAAACTGTGGCACCGCCAGGCCGGCAAACAGGCGCCGGCTGTAATAGTAAACTCCCGCGCCAATGTTGGGCAGCACCCAGGGCTTGTCGCCGGCGGCAAACACGGCGTCGGGCTGCACGGTTTCGATGCCCGAAAAGTTGCTGCCGGCCATATCGACGCCTGCCTTCAGCCCGAACGAGAGTTTACCGCTTTTGAGGTCGATGCTGTGCGCATAGCTTCCGTAGAGGCTTGTTGTTTTTGTAAACCCGTATTGCATAAACTGGGCAAGGATGCCTGCGGCGTCGCGCCCGTTAATAAACGGCGAGTGAAGCGAAACGGTTTGCCGCTGCGGTGCTCCGGCTACGCCCATCCAGCGTTTTTCGCCCGACACGAAGGCGCTCAGCGCTCCGCGTGTGCCGCTGTATGCCGGGTTAACCGCCAGGCCGTTGTGCAGATACTGGCTGTAAACCGGAAAGGCGAGGCTTATGCCGGTCGAGTCGGCCGCAACATTCGCAAACATGCACAGCAGCGCCGCTGCGGTTGTAAGGAACCTTATGGGTTGCTTCGCCGTTCTGCCGCGCAATGACGCGGAATGTGTGTCGTCATTGCGAACCCGAAGGGTGAAGCAATCCAGAAAACGCAACATGGATTGGCTTCGCCGAGCTCGTAAACTCGGTTGCTTCGCCGTTCCGCCTCGCAATGACGGTGTGTGTGGGTTGCTTCGCCGTTCCGCCTCGCAATGACGCGCATGTTTTTTCGTCATTGCGAACCCTGTGGGTGAAGCAATCCATG
>JAITVX010000105.1 GCA_031285575.1 Bacteroidales bacterium | reverse complement strand
CACAGACCGGTCAAACTGTGCGGACATCCGCAAATGTAACAGCTTCCAAATGTCATCACGCCATTATGCCACAAAATTTGGGGTGGAAACTCGCAATGACGAACATGGTATTGAAGTTCCATTTTCCGAAGAAGTATATTTTATGCGGCGTTACCCGGCCGGTACGTAGAGGGGGTGTTTCTCGTCGTATTTCCTTATGAATACAAACAGCATGTCGCGTTTCTTTTTTCGCGAAAGGCGGGCAAATTCTTCATGCAGTTCGTGGTCTTTCATCAAAACCAGATTTGTGTTCTCAACATCAAAGTTCATTACCCTGCCGCTTTCCCAGTCGATAATAAACTGCTTCAGCTCGGTGCGGGTAGAGCGGCGGCTGTAGGGCGAATAGTAATAGGGCGAGTAATATGAGTACGGGCTGTAATAATAGGGGTCGTAGTAGCCATAGGGCGAATATGGCGAGCCGTAATACCTGTCTTCGGTGGTAATGTCGGCAACAAAGTGGCAAATGGAGCCGATAAACGTAATGCGGCTGAAGCCTTCCTGCATCCGTATGTACAGAATGCCGTTGCGCGAATAGCCCCATACCTGGCTTTTGGCTATTTCCTGCCTTGTGCCCATGTCGTCGTAGTAGTAAACCTTGTCGTTCTCAAAAAGTTTCCTGAAAAAGTCGGCATCATTGTAGTCAATTGTCGAAAGCAGCTTTGCTTTTGGCACCGGGCTGTTTTGCCGCACCTGTTCAAAGTTTACATAAACACCGTCTTTGAACCTGAAGCCGGGGGTGTATTTTTCCATACCTTCACGCTCCTGCCCCGCCACGAAAGGCTGCTGCAATACAAACAAAAACATGCAGGTTAATGCCAGTTGTGCAATTATTCTATTCATTCATATCGTATTTAGCAGTAAATCCGGCAACAAATTTAGTTTTTTAATGCAAAAGCTGAAAATTACCGGTATCTATTTTTTTATTTTGATGCAACTCTGCATCTTTGCATTCATTGATGTAAATGATACTGTTATGAAAAAGGCAAATAAAAGACACAAGGCCGGCAAACTGCACGACAATATCCCCCGGAGCAATATCAGGTCTATCGAAATCAGCCTGCTGTCGGCAACGGCACTTCTCATACTGTCGGCGGCACTTATGCTGCTGGGCCATGCCATTGCGGCCGTGGCGCTTATTGCACTTGTAATAGCGGCAGGAACAGTTATCTGGAAAAAGAACATGGAAGTGAACAAAAAGTATGTGTCGCTTATTGCATCGATGCTTAAAAACGACGAGAAGAAAAACAGGTTAATAGCCGGGTTTTCGCACAGGATAAGGGAACCGCTCAACAACCTCATAATTACCGAAAGCATTATAAGCGAAGCCGGTTTTACACCGAAACAGAAGGAGCTTTTTGACACAATAAACGCATCGACAAAAAGCATGATAGAGGCTGTTAACGACCTTACGATGGACGTGGCCGAAAGCATAAGCTTCGAATCGCGGAAACAGATACAGTTCAACGTAGGCTCAACCATAGAACATGTAATTGAACTTTACAGCACGGGCAACAGCAGAAACATTGACTTCGATTTTTTAAAAACAGGCGCCCCCGATGTTGACTGTGTTGGCGACCCGGTTGCCATAAAACAAATCTTCATCGACATATTCGGAAAAATTGAAGAACAGCAGTGCGGCAGAAAGGTTAAAACCAGAATAAGCTTCACCGTAACAGAAAAATCGCCATCGCAGAACGCCATCGCAATTACGGTAGCCACAGACGTAAGAATGTCGTTTATCGACGAGCATACCGCCGAAGCAGCACAGTTAACCAAACTGATTTTATCCATGGGCGGAGAATACATACAGTCGAAAACCGCCAGCGCATCATCCATCACAATGTCATTCGGAATTAAAAAAGCCGTTCACAGTCTGAAAGAAGACATACCTTCGGCAAAAATAGAAGAGCTGATAAAAAAGGAGAAAAGCCGTAAAGACATGAAAGACTTCCGCGTACTGCTTGTTGAAGACAATATTATAAACAGCCGTATTACGCAGATTGCGCTTCAGCCGCAGGTAAAAAGCATCGACCTGGCAGTGAACGGCAAGGAAGCAGTTGAGATGTTTGCTGCAAACTCCTACGACATTATCCTTATGGACATACAGCTGCCTGTTATGGACGGACTGGTTGCAACCGAAAAGATAAGAGCCCTTGAATCGACCACCAACAGGCACGTGCCCATAATAGCGCTCACGGCAAACGCCATGATAGGCGACAAGGAGAATTGCCTCTCGGCCGGCGCCGACGATTATATAAGCAAACCGTTCAACCCGCAGCAACTGATTGAAAAAATACAGCAAACAATTTAGAGTACCGTGCTTTATATCAACCGGTCGCCGAAGCATGGCCGTAATCAGGGTTCGAGGAGCAGTGTGTTCTGTTCTTTCATCTTGGCGCCCGAGCTTATGAGTTTAAACCCTATGCGGCAGTCGAGGCATCTTTTCTTACGGCAATAGCAGTTGCGCAGCTGCAAAAGGGCCTGCGACATGAGGGCTGAATCGGGGGTGATGCCGGCGTTAATCCAGTCGCGTATCACCGCGTTGTCTTCGGCTTTTATATCTTCGAGGAAACGTTCGGCCTTTTCAATGCAGGAAGCCATGCCCCGCACTTTGCCATAGGAATAGAGCACAGGTATTACGGAGTTTATCAGTATTATGCCGGCCGTTTGTGCGCCTGCCCGTTTGGCTCTGGTTTTGCCTGCAGCGCCGAAAGTATAGTGGCTGTCCCAGTATTCAGATGCCTGCGGCCTGAACAGTTCGGCAAGTTCGCCAACGCCTTCGGCTTCGATGATGCGCGAAAACAGCCCGCCGGAGCCTGCAAGCAGGCCGGCGAGCTGCGAGATTCTTACCGTAGGGAAATTGGGCGGGCGCAGCCTTGCAAACTTCCATATCCATCCGTCGAGCGGCTGCAGGGTGTATTTAGCCGACAGTATTTTATACTCCCTTACCAGTCTGTTATAATAGGCATCGTTATGGTTATCCTTAAAAAGCCCTTCGGAGAGCAGCCCGGCTGTTCCGTACAGCAGCGCTTCTATCTGAAACCTGCTGTCGGCATGTTTCCGTATAATGTTTAGTGGCAGCCGCCGCGACAGCCGTTCAAACGGTTCGGCGTTTACGCTGAAGCCAAAGTAACGCGACAGAACGCGGTAAAACGTCTCTTCCCAGTTGTTGCCGGTTTCGGAAAATATTCCGAGTATGGATACCGATTTTTCTTCAAGCCTTTCGATGGCAAGAGCTTCGAACCAGTTGCGCTGAAATATTTTATCGACCGAGCCGATATCGTCCTGGCATGCTATGGCAGAGGGGGTGTTGAGCAGGCAACTGTATTTTTCTGTTAACGACATGTCGAATGCAAGCACGGCAGTAAGCAGCTCTTCTCCTTTTGAATTGTAAATGCGTTTGTCGTTTTCGGCAACCACATGCAGTACCACATTATCATACGCAGGGTTTGTATGATGCCCGTGCACGTTGAAATGCGACGACTTTGCATGTATCTCCACATTGCCTGCCCATACTGTTCCCGCCACCGATATCCGCGCATTGAAAAAATCGGGGCCGGCATCGCGATTATATTCGCCGGGGTTGATAACGGTTATGGCATTGCCGTGGCTGTCGCACAGTTGATGGCTGTCGTAAAGGCCATATTTCCATAGGAAATGTAAAAATTCTTCTTTCATCGAGCATAACGTTACGGATGCAGGGCGTTAAATTACTGATTTTTTTTAATACGCAAACATACTGCGGATGTTTTTTAGATTTAAACGCTGTTCCAACAAAAGTTGAAAAAGTATTTTGGACTGAAACACGGTTCCAACAAAAGTTGAAAAAGTATTTTGGACTGAAACACGGTTCCAACAAAAGTTGAAAAAACATTTTGGGCTGAAACCTTTTATCCACAAATGGCATCATGTAAAAAAGATGAAATTTAATTACATCATATTAAAAATATGATTTATTTTTGCTTCCGCTAAAATTAAAAATACTGATTGTATCTTGTTATGTAATTTTTTATACTTGAATGAACTGTTGGCAGAGAAACCTCAATAACAAAAGCAGGTTCATTGCTGTTGTGCGGTCGGCTGTTCCGCCGGCTCTTGCCACTGCGTGGTGGATGCTGCGCATTACCGTTGTTGTTTCCTTTGCAGTTACCATATTGCAGTATGCCGGGGTTGTGGCGTGGATATCTGAAACGCTGGGCCCGCTGTTTCAACTTGCCGGATTGCCGGGCGAGGCTGCGCTGGCGTTCATTTCGGCCTATTTTGTAAATGTTTATTCGGCCATTGCGGTTATCGCTACCCTCGACCTGGGTTACAGGGCCGTTACCATACTTGCCATAATGTGCCTCTGCGCCCACAACATGTTTCTCGAAACAGCCATACAGAAAAAGACAGGCACGCCGGCCGTAAGGATAGTTTTGCTGCGCACCGTAAGTGCGTTTGTTATGGCGTTTGTGCTTAATATTATTATGCCCCATGGAGCAGCAGAAACGGCACCGGCTGTAACCGTACCGGGCAATGCGGGACTGCCTGCCATACTGCAGGCGTGGGGCGTTTCAACGCTTCAACTTGTTGTTAAAATGTTTGTGCTGATAGTTTCGCTCGCCGTTTTGCAGCGGCTGCTGAACGAGTATGGCATAATAAAGTGGATTTCGAAGCTGTTCAGCCCCGTGCTGAGAGTGTTCGGCCTGCCGGCCAACACGTCGTTCCTGTGGTTTGTGGCAAACATTCTGGGGCTTGCCTACGGCGGGGCGGTGATGATTGAAGAGAGCCGGCAGAAACGTATAAGCGCAGAAGATGCCGACCTGCTCAATCATCATATAGCCATTTCACACAGCAACCTGGAAGATATTATACTGATGGCCTCGGTGGGAGCTTCAGTTTTGTGGATGCTGCTGTCGCGATGGGTAATGGCCGCCGCCGTGGTGTGGCTGCGCAGGCTTGAACTGAAAATTAAAAATGAAATTACGGCAATGGTAACTCTGAAACACAGCCAGCCATGCTGATTTATAAATAACCGACATGATATACATAATCTTCTCCTTTATATCGGCGCTCACAATCAGTTTCCTTTTCATGCCGCTGCTTATTACGATATTAAACAGAAACCAGCTGTTCGACCAAGGCGGGAAACGCAAGATACACAAGGGACGCATACCGTCGATGGGAGGAATTGTTATACTCCTCGCTTTCACACTTTCACTTATAGCATGGATGCCCTACAACCAGGTTTTTGAAAAGAGCTACCTGCTCGGAGCCATTGCCCTTGTTGCACTGCTTGGCATACGCGACGATTTTGTGCCCATAGTACCCAAGCAGAAACTGATAGTGCAGCTTATAGCCGCAAGCATTGTCGTTTTCCTTGCCGACACACAAATAACCTCGCTGTATGGCTTTATGGGAATAGAAGCCATACCCGAATGGCTTGGCTGCATGCTGTCTGTCGTCTTTATTATTTTTATTACAAACGCTTTCAACCTTATTGACGGCATCGACGGGCTGGCCGGCACCACAGGCATCATCAGCCTGTGCTTTATGGGAGTATGGTTTTATTTTGCCGACAACCTGCCATATTCCATTACGGCTTTCACCCTTGCCGGCGGCATAGCGGGGTTTCTGTACTACAACTGGTATCCGGCTACGATATTCATGGGCGACACCGGTTCGCTTGTCATCGGATTTGTGCTGTCAACATGCGGCATCTGGTTGCTTAACACAAATGCCACCCTGCCCGGCACAAGCATTCTGCATTTCGACGCCCCCATAAGCATGGTTTGCGGAATACTGCTCTTTCCGGTGTTCGACACCATCCGCGTATTCATTCTGCGGCTGTACCAGGGCGTATCACCCTTCAGAGCCGACAAGCAGCACACACACCACAAGGCGTTAAGAATACTCAACAGCCATTCGAGAGTTACGGTTATAATATCCATTACCCATGCAGTAGTCCTGGTGATAATAACAGTGCTTGCCACGGTGATGTCTGACAATATGGTGATGCCCGTTATCATTATCTTCTGCCTGTTGACAAACCGGTTTATTAACAAACGGTTTATACGTTTTTTTCACAACAGGGCGAAACACAACGCGAGATAACCGTTATAAAAAACAGTTTCTGCATCGGTTCTGTTCTTTGCAAACGCAGTGAAACAACCGAGTTTACGAGCTCGGCGAAGCCAATCCAGAAAAAGGCTTTGCTTTCGCAAATGACGTATTGCTTAATTTCACAGGCCGAGAAACTGTATTTTTTCAAAAAATACTTTTCTCATATTGAGAAACCATGTTTTGGGGGGAGAGGTGTTTTTCTCGGATTGAGAAACTGTATGTTTTTTCAAAAGAAGCTTTTCTCATGTTGAGAAACAGTGCTCTTTTTCAAAAGGAGTATTTCTATGGTTGAGAAACAGTGTGTTTTTTGTGTGGATATCTTTCTGCAGTGATATTTTGAGAGCCTGTAAAAAAGCATAACCAAAACATCATTGGCTGAATGCCTTTTACGGTGGCCAAAGGCGATTCGACAAGCATGAACAGCAGATAAATTGCAAGAAAAGCCGCAAGCAGAAAGTCTTTCCGCCTTACGGCAATGCAGGCCAGTGAAACGAACAGCGCGAAAAATACCAGCGACCCGGCAATGCCAAACTGCACCAGCGAGTCTAAATACTGGTTGTGGAAATGATTCAGCGTTGCCTGTGGCGCGTCATAACCCAGGCGATGCACCGTTTCTTCTGAAGCGATTATCTGTTTCATGCTTCCGGTTCCCCAGCCAAATATCGGTTTCTGTTTGAAAGCATCCATGGCCGTAATCCTCAACTGCTCGCGGATTGGATCGGAAAACCGGTTTGTAAGTTCCGGGTATTTATTAAATATAAATACGCAGCCCGCAACGGCTATCCCCGCAAGCGCCCATTTGAATACGGGTTTTATTTTGCAGTAAACCCCAACTCCCAACACAATAACCATCGGAACAGCAATCATGGCAACACGGGCGCCGGTAAGCATTGAAAATATCATTACACAACACAGGCACAGCAGCATCTCGACCATCGAAATACCTTTTATCCGATGCAGATACATGGCAACCGGCACCGCCATAACCAGCACCATAGCGGCAACAGACGGATGCGGATAGGCCGGCCACATCAGCAGCAGTGGCGAATAAAGTTTGCCGTCAAGAAGTATATTCAAACCAAATTCCGGAACAATGGCTGCAAACGACAGCAGCCCGAACACACAGAACACCATCGCTGCGCGGATAAAGAAACGCAGTAGCAGCAGGATGTTGTCTTTCGTAAGGCAAACTATGGAGAAAACGATGGGGAATATTATCAGCGATATGGAAGCGTCGAGCTCCCTGTATGCATCGGCCTTGTGCCCGGCATACAGGCATCCTGCCAAATAAAGCGCATATATAGCCACTGGTAGCCAGTATATCGGTCGCCATCTGAACGTGCGTTCCCTGTCGATTATGAATGTAACGAGCGCAACCAGCCCCATAACGCCGAGCGTCCAGTTGCTCCATTCCATTTTGAGGGGAAAGCACGCTATGAAAAATGCAACGGATACCAGTAATATTCGCTGCGTGGACGATTGTTTGTAAAGAAACGCTACAAGAAGCAGGAGTACTGTGCAAAGCGAAAGGCGGAGGATAAGCTGCAAGCCGATGGGGCGGGAGTTTAAAAACATTTCAGAATTTACGACAACCAAGCCACATTCTCCTTCATGAAAAATGAAGTAATGCTGCCCGTTCAGCGACTCTATTTCATTAGGACACATATCTTCATAAACATACAGGCTGTTTTTTATATCGAACGCATCTGCTTTTAAAATATTCGAAAATTCTATTTCTTTCAAATAAAGCGTTTCATTTTGTTGTTCCGTGAAAAGTTGAAACCACCAAAAATTTGCTATTTCTTTTGATGATAAAGAGAATATGACGGACTGTTCAGACGGGCTGCGCTCAACTTTTTGATATAATACCCTGCTTGGCTGT
>JAITVX010000100.1 GCA_031285575.1 Bacteroidales bacterium | reverse complement strand
CCTTTTCAATGTCGGCCTGGCGGGGGCCTTTAAGCTCCTGCAGGAGGTTGGTTATGGCGGCCGTTTCGTCGTCCATGGGTTTCTGCGCCACGTTGCCGAAGGTGTCGAAAACTATCTTGAGGCGGCCGGCGGTGTCGCGCATCTCGTCCCAGAAGTGGTTCAGCAGCGCACGGTTGGCGGTAACAAGCCCGCTGAAGGCTTTGTCGCGACGTATGTCGGCAACCTCGAGCTTCTCGGTGTGGGGGGTTTTCTGTATCCGGTTAAGGGCGGTGTCTTCCTCGCGGCAGTGCACGAGCCATGCGGCGTACTGCGGTTCTATTTTGAGCGCGGCGGCTCCGGTGTTCACAACAAGGGTGTTAAATTCGGTGCCAAACTGGAAGTGGCGGTTGTTGGTCATTCTGGTAAAATCGGTTTTTAAAAGTTCCATGGTTTAAGTTATTAAATATGTTTATAAAAATAATCGGGTGAAGTTTGCGGGAACTCCCGCAAGTGTTCCGAAGCACTTGGCGGTGGTTGCGGGAACTCCCGCAAGTATGCCGAAGCCCATGGTGATGGTTGCGGGAAGACCCGCAAGCGTGCCGAAGCACTTGGCGGTGGTTGCGGGAACTCCCGCAAGTGTTCCAAAGCCCCTGGTGAGAGTTGCGGGAACTCCCGCAAGCATGCCGAAGCCCGTGGCGGGAGTTGCACATGGCTGTGCAGGTGTCGCCATGGGGTTGGCGGCGATGCTGTAACTTACTGATTTATAGACAAATGGGGGGGGTAAATGCTAAGCATATTTTGTAGAGCCGCAATGCATTGCGGCTCTACGGCGGCAGGATATGTTATATTGTTTACTGCGTTCGGCATTTCGTTCTATTCAAAATAATAGCACCAAAGATATATTAAAAACCAATACAGGATGCTTCTATGGGAATTATTTTTTCGCGGCGGCAGTAAAACAGCAGCGGCATAATAATTATCAATCATTTTTTTACTTTTGCGCAAAATTATACAGCAACATGAACAGTGTCAGTTTAAGCGAACAGGAACAGATAAGGCGCAGTTCGCTCGCCGAGCTTCGCAACCTTGGAATAGACCCCTATCCGGCTGCCGAATACGCAACAAACGCCTTTGCGCAGGCCGTTATCGACGGGTTTGACGATGCGGCAGGCAACCCCGCCGACGTGTGTATTGCCGGCCGCATAATGAGCCGGCGCATAATGGGCAGCGCATCGTTTGCCGAGCTGATGGACTCGTCGGGAAGGATACAGGTATATTTCAGGCGCGACGATATTTGCCCGGGCGACGACAAAACGATGTACAACACGGTATTCAAGCGCCTGCTCGACATAGGCGACATAATCGGCGTAAAGGGCTTTGCCTTCAGAACGCAGACCGGCGAAATAACCGTTCATGCCCGCGAGTTTACCGTGCTGTGCAAGTCGGTGCGCCCGCTGCCGGTGGTTAAGGAAAAAGACGGCGTTATGTTCGACATGGTAACCGACCCCGAAATGAAATACAGGCAGCGATATGTTGACCTTATTGTTAACCCGGCCGTGCGCGACGTGTTCAGGAAACGGACACGCATTGTGCAGTCGATGCGCGAGCTGTTCAACAGCTGCGGCTACCTCGAAGTCGAAACGCCCATCCTTCAGCCCATACCCGGAGGCGCAGCCGCAAGGCCGTTCATAACGCACCACAACACGCTCGACATGCCGCTATACCTGCGCATTGCCAACGAGCTTTACCTGAAACGGCTTATAGTAGGCGGGTTTGAAGGAGTATATGAATTTGCCAAGGACTTCCGCAACGAAGGCATGGACCGAACGCACAACCCCGAATTTACGGTAATGGAAATATACGTTGCCTACAAAGACTATAACTGGATGATGAGCTTCACCGAAGAAATAATAAGAAAAGCCGCCACCGACCTGCACGGAACAACCGAAATTGTTTTCGGCGACAGGAAAATAGACCTCACCCCCCCCTATAAACGCATCAGCATGGCCGACGCCATAAAGGAGCATACCGGCATCGACATTTCGGGCCTAAGCGAAGAAGAACTGCGCAGTGCATGCAACACGCTCGGCGTTCCCAGCTCGCCCGAAATGGGCAAAGGCAAACTGATTGACCAGATTTTTGGCGAGAAGTGCGAAAGCCACTACATACAGCCCACGTTCATAACCGACTATCCGGTTGAAACATCTCCGCTTACCAAGAAACACCGCAGCAAGCCCGGAGCAACCGAACGCTTCGAGCTGATGATAAACGGAAAGGAAATAGCCAACGCCTACTCGGAGCTTAACGACCCCGCCGACCAGCTCGAACGGTTTCAGGAGCAGCTGAAACTGTCGGAAAAAGGCGACGACGAAGCAATGTTTATCGACTACGATTTTGTGCGTGCGCTCGAATACGGCATGCCACCCACCTCCGGCATGGGCATGGGTATCGACAGGCTCGCCATGCTGCTTACCAACCAGCCCTCCATTCAGGATGTGCTCCTGTTTCCGCAAATGAAGCCCGAAAAGAAACCGGCGTCAGCCGACGACGACGAACGGTTTGTGGCCGCCGGAATACCCCGCGAATGGGTTGAACCGCTTAGAAAACTCGGATACAACACCGTAGAAAAGCTGAAAGACACCGAAAAACATACACGCCTCCATCAGGACATCTGCGGGTATAACAAAAAACACAGGCTCGGCCTGCAGAATCCATCACCCGACGAAGTAAAGGCGTGGATTGAGACGAGGTGATAAAGCCTCGCTTCGGGAATATTGCAGGCAGATGAAATAAAAACCGTATTTCATGTGCAGCGTTTTGACTTCTTCAAAGTCTTTACCGTAATAACTTAAAAAAATATATTATGAAAAGACTTGAACTGATTTTTACAGCATGCGTGTTTGTAGCGGCAACAATTGCCTGCCAGGCGCAGCGCAGCACTGTCAGCGGCAATGGCAACGTGAAAACGGAAGAAAGAAACCTGCCGGTATTCAATGGCATCAGAGTAGCTTCGGGCATTGACGTGGAACTTACGCAGGGCGAAAACCAATCGGTTGTTGTGCAAACCGACGAAAACCTGATGGAACATATCCTTACCAGAGTCGAAGGAGGTCTTTTGAGAATATACACCGAAGTAAACATCAGGAATGCTAAAAGCAGGCGCATAAAAATAACAATGAAAGATATCAGGCTGCTTGAGGCTTCGAGTGCCGGAGATATTGAGGGCATGTCGCCAATTAAGGGCGATGCGCTCCGTATAAACATAAGCAGCGCGGGCGATGTGGAAGTTGAGGTGGATGTTAATGAAATAGACATAGAAATCAGCAGTTCCGGCGACGCCGATATCAGCGGCAGTGCAGGAGTTATGAAGGCGGTGATTAGCAGTGCCGGCGATTTGAACGCTTCCGAGCTCAAAACGCGCGAAGCCGATGTAAGAGTATCGAGCTCTGGCGATGCT
>JAITVX010000051.1 GCA_031285575.1 Bacteroidales bacterium | reverse complement strand
TCATTAAAGGCAATAGAAGGAGTAACGACTAATATTACAGTTCCTGAAGTAGCCAACAGGACTCCGACTCTTTCCATTTCGTGGGATCAGCAGAAGATAAAGATGACAGTTCCGGAATTGCGCACGAGGCTTAAAGAAGGAACCCCTTCGATAGAGGTAATGGGAAACAGGGAAAGTTGTGTAATAACAGCATGGATGATGCTTCCAGGAGATGATCAGGTTGTAGCTTCGAGAGTAGTCGAGGAGTTTAAAAAAGCAATGGTTTAATATTAAATTTAAACAGAATAATGACAATTAAACATTTAATATTAAAAACGCTGCTTATTATTATACCGGTGGTTTGTTCATGCCAGAGTGGTTATGATTTAGTCATAAAAGGCGGCCATGTTATTGATCCTAAAAATAATATTGATGCTGTTATGGATGTTGCAATCAAGGATAACAAAATTGCAATGGTAGCACAGAATATTAATGAGAAGGGCGCAAAAAAAATAATCAATGCAAATGGTCTTTATGTGACACCAGGGTTGATTGATGCGCATGTTCATGTTTATTATGGCACAAAGAACCCTGGGCAACTTATGGATGGCCCGGTTTCTGTACAGCCTGATGCATTTTCATTCAGGTCGGGCGTTACAACGATGATTGATTTCGGAACTGCAGGATACAGAACATTCCCAAAATTCAAGGAAACAGTTATTGACCAGTCGCGAACAAGAGTTCTTGCTCTTATTAACATCGCAGGAGAAGGCATGAGAGGAGGTCCTTTTGAACAGTCAATAAAAGACATGATTCCACGCAGAGCAGTCGAAGTTGCAAAACAATATCCCGATATTGTAGTCGGTTTCAAGTTGGCGCATTATAGTGGACACGAATGGGGACCAACCGACAGCGTTGTTGCTGCAGGTAAGCTCGCTAATCTTCCTGTAGCTATTGACTTTGGACTGGCGGAACCGCCGCTCCCAATAGACGAACTGTTATTGAAACACTTGAGGCCCGGTGACATTTATACGCATCCATACGCTTATTTCCCAAAAACAAGAGATGCTGTAATTGACGAGAATGGAAAAGTCAGACCTTGCGTTTTTGAAGCAGTTAAGAGAGGAATTAAATTTGATATCGGACATGGAGCGGGCTCATTCAGATGGAATGTAGCTGTCCCCTCAATTGAGCAGGGATTCATTGCCGATGTAATAAGCACAGATCTCCACACAGGAAGCATGAATTCAAATATGCATACCATGGCTAATACGATGTCAAAATTCTTGGCTCTTGGACTTTCTTTACAGGACGTTATTAACCGTTCAACATGGCAACCGGCACTTATGTTTAACAGACCTGATTTGGGAAATCTTAACGTAGGAACAGAGGCAGATGTAGCCATACTCAGTATCAGCAAAGGCGATTTTGGATTTACTGATATTTCCGGCGAAAAACTAAAAGGAACCGAAAGAATTGTTGCCGAATTAACTATCAGGGCAGGACGTATTGTTTGGGATCTTAACGGACTTGCAGCTACAGAATACTCAAAATAAAAAAGGTTTATACTTAAATACGAATAATTTAATCAATTTATTAACTATAAAAAATCTATTATGAAAACAGAAAGAAGATCAGCTCTTAAGAAAATGTTTGCTTCAATTGTAGGACTTGCTGGACTTGGTGTTGCAGCAAAAGCCGCTGAAGAAAAAACCTCAGGTAGTGTTGTTAGTTTTCAAGGCGGTCGCATGTTTGCTGGCCATACAAAATATGGCAACCTTGTTTTTGTTGCAGGGAAAGGCGCACATGTTGAACCTTTTACTATTGAGGCACACACTGAAATAGTTCTTAAAGAGTTGGAAGATGAGCTTAAAAAAGCAGGATCGTCAATGGAAAAAGTATTAAAAGTAAATGTATATCTGGACGATATAGCAGATTATAACAGGATGAATGCGGTGTACAGAGGACGTTGGGGAGAAAATCCTCCAGTTCGCACAACCGTTGCTGTTGCAAAAGGTGGTGTTCCCGGAGACTCACTTGTTGAAATGGATTGTATTGCTTACGTTTAAGCAATAAATAATAAATTAACGCAAAGTTGTTAAGGTCTGTCAGTCAGGTTGCCTGCAGCAGTGTTTAGACTTCTGCATGGCAGCCTTTCTTAGTAGTTAGAAGGCTTTTAACATTTTTGTCATATAAAAAATGTAAAATATTAAACACACATGAAAAGAAGACAAGTTATTAAAAATCTTTCAGTATTGCCTGTGGCGGGCGTCGCTTTAGGAAGTGTTTCTATTGCAGGCTGCAAAGTAAAAGAAGATCCGGCTCCCAAAAGAGATTTTTTCAAGGAGCTTGGCGTTGTTCCAAGAATAAATGCAGGAGGAACAATGACATACCTTTCAGGATCGTTAATGCTTCCGGAAGTTATAGAAGCTATTAACTCTACTTGCCACGATTTTGCTAATATGTATGAACTGCAAGATAAGGCGGGGGAAAAAATTGCCGCAATGCTCAAATGTGAAGCGGCAATGGTAACATCGGGAGCAGCTGCAGCACTTGTTGTCGGAACGGCTGCCTGTATTACAGGAACAGATCGTGATCTGATAAAATCGATGCCCACACCTCCAGGCCCGCAACGCGAAGTGATTATTCAGAAATCGCACAGATATGTATTTGACCAGGCGGTAAGATCAGCCGGGATAAAACTTGTTGACGTGGACGATGCAGCGCAAATGGAACGCTCAATAAACAAGAATACCGTAATGGCTCTCTTCTTTAACGGGGCCGAGTCATGGGGCGCACCTCCCGACAAGATTAAGCACGAAGAATTTGTGGCAATATGTAAAAAACATAATATACCGTCATTTATCGACGCTGCAGCCGACGTTCCTCCTGTTGAAAACCTTTTCAAATACCAGCAGATAGGATTTGATTTGGTAACATTCTCAGGTGGAAAGATGCTTATGGGCCCACAAAGTGCAGGTCTGCTGTTTGGACGCAAAGACCTTATTGAAGCTGCAAAACTCAACTACAGTCCGCACGAATGTCCGATAGGCAGGCCAATGAAAGTAAACAAGGAAGAGATTTTCGGAATGTATGCAGCTCTGAAGTATTATCTTGAAAAAGATCATGAAAAAGAGTGGCAGATGTGGCTTGACAGAATAAAACATATTGCTGGTAAAGTTGAAGAAATACCTACTGTAAAAACTGAGACTTCCATTCCAACAGGCCCAGCTAACGTATTCCCTAGTATGAGAATAAGTTGGGATGCCGAAAAGATAAAAATAACAGCGCAGGATATTTCAAAAGCACTGTTAGATGGAACTCCAAGTATTATTGCAGGAGGCAGGGGAAACTCGCTGGGAATAGGCGTTGTATTGCTCAGGCCGGAACAGGTTGACATTGTTGCAACCAGAGTGAAGGAGATACTGCAGCAGGCAGTAAGTTAATTTAAGTTATTACCACAAAAAAGGAGACTGAGATTGCTTTTTTGTTTAGGGGGTGTTACTGCAAAAATACTATTTTTGTGTACTATGTAATTACGTCCATCTTAATATGGGTTAGTGTCTGATTGTTTTTTGAAAGCTAAATACAGTAATTTACTGGTTTTTAATAAATTCCTGTATTATTGAGAACTACTACAAGCAGCGAACGCTATCCGATAAGTATCAGCGACTGGCATGAGGTTTACACTTGTGCCAGTCGTTTAATAATATCAGGCTCACCCGAAAAACTCTGTGTATTTTCATTCAAATATTTTAGGCAGTCTATACAAGAAGAATTTTGGGTCAATCATACCTCATTCGGCTATAGGAGGCATTCCCACTGTAAAAATGCTAAACATGCAACGAATTTGTTGACTTCTACAGCAATGACGGTGTTATTACGGTACGGCTCATGCGGGCAAAAAAGCTGATTTCATGCGGTTTTACTGAATTTTAATCGAGATAAAATCATAATTTCTCGTAATGCACACTGTAAATTTCATGCGTTTGCCATGATTGTTTTTTATCTTTGCACGTTTATTATGTTACGACATGCTATCCCTTAAGAATATTCTTAACGTAAAGGTGCTTGAAACAGGTGAAACCAGGTTTGTGTACATACTCAGTTTTGTTGTCGGGTTTCTGAGTGCTCTTGCCGCTGCATTTCTTAAAAACACAATACATTTTACGCACAATTTCCTTACGGAAAGAATCAGCGCCGATTCGGGAGGTTATCTATACCTGGCATACCCGATGTTCGGGATGCTTTTAACGCTGCTTTTTGTAAGATATGTTGTGAAAGACAACATAAGCCACGGCATAAGCAGGATACTGTATGCAATTTCCATAAAAAAGGGATACATAAAGGCACACAACATGTGGAGTTCCGTAGTGGCAAGCGCCCTTACGATAGGTTTCGGCGGTTCTGTAGGGGCCGAGGCTCCGATAGCCCTTACCGGTTCGTCGATAGGCTCGGCAATAGGTCGTTTTTTCAAGCTCAACGGCAAGAGCATAGTGCTGCTCGTAAGCTGCGGGGCTGCCGGAGCGGTGTCGGGAATCTTCAAGGCTCCCATTGCCGGAATTGTTTTTGTGCTGGAGGTGCTGATGCTCGACCTTACAATATCGTCAATCGTTCCGCTGCTCATATCTTCGGTTACAGCCGCAACAGTAGCCTATTTCATGATGGGCGACCAGACGCTGTTTTCGTTCAATATTGCAGGAGGCTTCGATATCAACAATATTCACTGGTACATACTGCTTGGCGTCATATCGGGCCTTGTTTCGCTGTCTTTTTCCAGAATGACGCTGTTTCTCGAATCGCGCTTCGAGAAGATAGCCAACCTGTTTGTAAGGCTCATTGCCGGCGGCCTGGCGCTGGGTGCGCTCGTTTACATCTTTCCGCCGTTTTATGGCGAAGGATACAATACCGTAATGTCGCTGCTGAAGGGTAACATGCAGGATGTATTTGCCAACAGCCTGTTTATGCAGTTTTCCGGCAACTTCGGTGTTTACGTGCTTTTTATGGCGTGCCTCGTTTTGCTGAAAGTTGTTGCCACTAGCGCAACAAACGGAGCCGGAGGGGTAGGTGGCATATTTGCCCCGTCGCTGTTCATAGGCGGCGTTAACGGTTTTTTGGTATCGTCAATCCTCGGAAAGCTGTTTCAGGTAAGCCTTCCCGACAACAGGTTTGTGCTTGCAGGCATGGCAGGCATGATGGCCGGAGTGATGCACGCCCCGCTGACGGCAATATTCCTTATAGCCGAAATATCGGGAGGATACAACCTGTTGATACCTCTGATAATAACAGCTACGGCGGCATACATAACAGTAAGGGGCTTCGAGAAACATTCGCTATACCACGTAGCCCTTGCAAAAAGCGGCAAGCTGATTACACACGACAAAGACAAGGCCGCCCTTACAAGGCTGAACTGGAAAAAAGAGATAGAAACCGATCTGATTACCGTAAAACCCGGCGATACGCTCGGCAACCTTGTCGGCGTAATTTCGAAATCGAAAAGGAATATTTTCCCCGTAGTTGATGAGAACAACGTTCTCGAGGGAATAGTAAACCTCGACGACGTGAGGGAGATAATGTTCAACCGCGATTTGTACGACGTTACCACCGTAAGGGGCATAATGACCATTCCGTCAACCTACATCGACATAAGGGAAGGCATCGGTACGGTAATGGAATCGTTCAGGGCAAGCGGGGTATGGAACCTGCCGGTGCTGGACAAAGGCCGCTATGTAGGGTTTATCTCCAGGTCGCGCATATTTTCGGCCTACAGGGAGCTGCTTCTGGAATATTCTGACGAATAGCCTGCGCAAACCGCTTTTCTGCCTACATCCTTACGCCCATGAACAGTATGTCGTCAATCTGTTCGTAGGGGCCTCGCCACTGGTCGTAAAATGTGTTTATGGCTTCCTGCTGTTCGGTCATTGGCAGGGCGGAAATATCCTCTATCAGCTGCCGCAGTTTCGATACTTTCATTTTCTTGCCCTGGGTGCCGCCAAACTGGTCGGGCAGACCGTCGGAAAACAGATATACAGAGTCGCCTGCGTTGAGGTAGTATTCCTGGTCGTCGAAGTATTTTTCGGATACCGATTCGCCTCCTACCGACGCGCGGTTGCCTCTTATGTAAAGCGATTGGCCGTCCATAACCATTATCACGGGGCGCATGGCCGAGGCAAACCTTACGCTGCGCTGCGCAAGGTTAAATTCGCATACAACCATGTCCATGCCGTCGTTCGATATTCCACGTTCCATGTTGCGGTTCATGGTAGAGAATATCTGCTTGTCGAGCATGGCGAGTATTTGCGACGGGGTTGATATGTGTTGCCGCATAACGATGTCCTGCAGCAGCGTTGAGCCTACCATCGACATTAAGGCGCCGGGCACGCCGTGCCCCGTAGAGTCGGCGCATACGAGCATGAACGTGTCTTTACCGGTTTTTTCAAACCAGTAGTAGTCGCCGCTTACTATGTCGCGCGGACGGTATATTACAAAGGCGTCGGCAAACACTTCGCGCAGTTTGTTGTGGTCGGGCAGCATGCCTTCCTGTATGCGTTTTGCGTAGGTTATGCTGTCGGTTATTTCGATGTTCTGCTGTTCTATTTCGGTTTTTTGCCTTACTATAACGCTTGTTCTTGCTTCGAGTTCGGTTTCGAGGTATTCCTGCGTTTTCTTCAGAGCTCTTTCGCGTATTTTCACAATAAGCGCTACGGTTGCCGCAAGCAGCATGAGCCATGTGGCAATAGCCCAGCCGGTTTTCCACCATGGTTTCTTTATAACGATGACGAATGAGAATGGTTCGCTTTGTGAGGCTCCTTCGTGGTTAACGGATGTTATGTTGAACCTGTACCTGCCGTCGCGCAGTACGTACGACATTTCCCTGTCGGGGCTGAGGCGGCTCCATTCTCCGTCGAAGTTTTCTACAAACACGCTGTAGTTAACCTTGTCGGGGGCGTTAAAGTTGATGCCTACAAAGTTGAGCCGTATTACGTAGCTTCCGGCCGGAAGGGTATATACGGGGCGGTAGTCGTAGCGCCTGTCGTTTATGGTAATGTAGTTGAGGTTTGTTTGCGGGGGGGGATAGCCGCTGCTGTCTTTGCGGCGGTTGTATATTACAAGCTTTCCGGTTGTTCCTATAAGTATGTTGCCGTTTGATGTTTCAAACAGCGCTCCTCTGTTGCTTGCGCCTTCTGTTGCAAGGCTGTATGTGCGCACTGTTCCGGTGGCGGGGTTGTATTTCGAAAAGCCTGTTTCGTGCCCCACCCAGATGTGGTTCTCGCGGTCGGCCAGGATGCTGTAACAGTAGTTCGACTGCAGCCCGGCGGTTCCATATACTGCCGCTACCGTGTCGCCGTCGAACCTGAATATTCCGTTTCCTCTTGTTGCAATCCATGTTGCGCCGTCGCTTCCCTGAGAAACGTCCTGGATTCTGTTAACCTGGCCGCCGTGCATTGTTCCTTCGGCTGCGTTCACTTCATAGTTACGGTCGATATAAAAAAGCATGTCGCCTTCGTTGTTGCCGGCAATTATGCGCCCCTGGCTGTCGATAAAAACGGTATTTATGCTGCTGTGCGGAAGTCCGTTCGATATGTCGTACCTTCTGTACAGCTCGCCGGTACGCCTGTCGAGCGCCAGCATGCCGTTTACTGTTGCAAGCCACAGGTTGCGGTCGTCGATCTTTATGTCGCGTATGTTGTCGGAGCCCGAATCGCCCGACCGGTAAAACGGTTTCACCTTTCCAGCCGCATCAATTACATACAGGCCTGCGCCGGCGGTGCCAAACCATACGTTGCCGCTGCTGTCTTTGAGGTATGATGTGATGTCGGTGTTGCCGGTGTGTTTGAGCAGCCCGGTGAACGATTCCGACTTGCCGGTTGAGGGGTTGAACAGATGAAACCCCGACGGGGTTCCGAGAATGTATCGCCCGTGCATTTCGTTAACGTATATTATGTTGTTTTCGCTGTCTGTTGCACCCGGTGCAAACGAGGTGAAGGCATAGGCGTTAAGCATCGACACGCCGTTTCCGTATGAGGCAAACCAGTAGTTGCCTTCCATGTCGTGAAAAACCGACTTTACGTCGTTGCTGCCGAGCTCTGTCGAAGTGTTGTATTCCGACAGGTTCACGGCGCTGTCGCCGGAGAGTTCAAACTGTATGGCGCCGCGGCCAAATGTAGATACCCAGATGTTGCCTGCACTGTCGGCAAGCAGCGACTGCACGTTCAGCATTTCGCCGCCTTCAATGCCTTTTATCGGGTTCAGGGCATAACCGGCGCCACTGGCTGTTAGCAGGAATACCCCGCCGCCGTCGGCTCCCGCAACATATCCGCCCGGAACATCGACAATAGACGTAACGGCTGCATAGTTGAAGCCTTCAACGGCGCCTTTAATGATGAGGGTGTCGGCTTCGGGGCGGGCAATAACGATGTTTTCCTGTGTTCCCAGCAGCAGCTCGCCCTGCGGCGTAAAGCATCCGGTGAAGATAACCGGCGAAATGGCATGGTTGTGGGTGGTTACTTCTGTCTCGCCGGCGCCGGTGGCGCCGAGCGAAAATATAGCCCTGCCCTGGGGTATTATAAAGATATCGCCGCCGGGGCTTTCTGTTATAGTGCTTATGCTTCTGGTGTTCGGTATTTCAACCTGCACCAGCTGCCTGTTTTCTACGTAGAACACGGTGCCGTCGCTGCAGCCATACCACAAAACGCCCGCGCTGCTTCTGAAGCTTGCCGTGGGGTAGCGTCCTGCTGCCGAGTCGGGAAACACGGCCGTAAAAAACTCGAAGCCGTCGAAGCGAACAATGCCGCTTCCGGTGCCAATCCACAGGTATCCGTCGCCTGTCTGGTTTAGCGTATATGTAAAAAGGTTGGGTATGTTTCTTTCGGCTCCGTAGTTCCTGAAGCTGTACGTTTGCGCCGTAGCGGTTTGGGCAAGCAGGGCAATGGCGCAGCAAACAAGTGCTGTTTTCTTCGCAATGCCAATGCCGTTATTGCGAACGCAGTGTTGTGTTCTCGGTTGCTTCGTTCCTCGCAATGACGACACGGAACCGTCATTGCGAACGCAGTGAAGCAATCCAGAGAAGGCGTGCCTCCGGATTTCCTCGCAATAACGGTGGTTTATTTTTCGCCTGTAATTCACGGGTTACTGTTTGTACCTTCCTATAACCGTATTGAGGCTGGCAATGAAGTTTTCATACGCCTCGCCGCCTTCTATGAGCATCAGCGCGTCGATGCG
>JAITVX010000038.1 GCA_031285575.1 Bacteroidales bacterium | reverse complement strand
CATTTTTCGTTTACAATATTGTTTTCAATCAAGTACCTTAGCGCCTGCGAGCGGTTGGCAAAGCGATTTGATTCTACATACTTATCGAGTTCGTCGAGCAGCTCCTGCTCAAGGCTTACGCTGAATCGTGAAACAGACATGGTAATACTTTTTTTTGCAATAGTAATACTTTGCGTTTAATACTGCAACAGAATATGCAAAAAACAGGCTAAAAAAATTTAGCCGGTGCTATTCGAGGCCTAACTGTGTCAGTATTTTGCCGGGCGCAACTGGACGTCCATTTTTTGTAGCTGCTCCTGTTACTGTTGCTTTTATTACAGGCATGTTGCCGGGTATTTTCAGTATTGTCTGATTGAATACAAGCCTTGCGTTGCCTTGTCGCTGCACGTCGGTAGTGATAATAAACCGGTCGTCGCTTCTTAACGGGTGCCTGTAATCAATTTCAACGCGGGTAACTATCAGGTCGATACCCTCGTCGTGAAGTTTGACAAAGTTTATTCCTTTTGTTAAAAGATATTCATGCCTTGCATGTTCGAGATAATTCTGATAAACGGCGTTATTGACTACGCCCTGCAGGTCGCATTCATAGTCTCTCACCTTGAGTTCGAGGCAAAACCTACCGTCGTTTTTATCCATAGCTGTGTTCTGTGAAAAATTACCGCAAGTTAATCATTTAGCGGATATTCAAAATATGTTCCTGCAATGCCTGCCATGCAAAAAAATCACAGCAAATCGTTGTTCCATATTTGCCATGCTTTTTCGGCCTGCGAGTGAAGCATTCTGGTTCCGGTTATTACAGTGCATCCCTGTTCGGTTCCTTTTCGCAGAAACGCTGTTATTTCGGGGTTGTAAACAAGGTCGAAAAGTATATGCCGGCGGCCAAGCTGCCGGTAATCAATATCTGGAAATGATTCGGTATCGGGAAACATTCCGAGCGGGGTGGTGTTCACTATGAGCTGTGTTGCTGCCAGCATTTGCGGGGTTAGTTCGGTGTAGGCGAGGGCGCCTTCTTTTTTATGTCTCGACACGGATGTTGCGGTTACTCCTGCTTTTTTCAGTGCATAGTGTACGGCTTTCGATGCGCCGCCGGTTCCGAGTATCAGTGCTTGCCTTATGCCGGCAATGTATTGGCTTAGCGAGTCGGATACTCCGGTAATGTCGCTGTTGTAGCCGTAAAGCAAAACGCTGCTACCCGTCCTTTTTATCTTAACTACATTAACGGCTCCTGTTTCCATGGCTTCTTCGGATACATAATCGAGCAGGCGGAGTATTGCGGTTTTGTATGGAATGGTTATGTTTAATCCGCAAAGGCCGGCATCGGAGTTGATAATGCCGGTTATCTGTTCAATATCGTGAACGGGATAGTTTTCATATACGCAGTCGTCTTCGTGTTCTCTACGGAATTTGCCGGTAAAGTATTGTTTTGAAAACGAATGGCCGAGTGGATACCCTACAAGCCCGAACTTTCTCATCGGCTTACAGTATATCTTTCGGCAGAAACTGGAAGAAGGTGTCGCCGCGAAGCCCGAGCCTGAGTGTTTCGAGGGAAAGTATCTCGTTAGGCGCAATGTTTCCCAGGTTAACATTGGCTCCGAAATTCTTTATAAACCATACCTGCTGCGCTTTTAGCGGGGCTTCCCACAGAACGTTATCGAGGCTGACTTGATGGGAAATTGCGTCGATAATATTGCTGTTAACGGAGCCGTCGTCGTTGTATATGCCAACTGTTCCCGACTCACGTGCTTCGGCAATTACCTTGAATGCTCCGGCTTCGAGTTCCGATTTCATCATGTCAACCCACTGCAGGGGCGAATATACAACGTCTTTCTTTTTTGAACCTACTTCCGAAAGTACTGTTACCGTTTCGGCCAGCCGACTTATGTATTCAAGTTTCCGGCTGTGTTCAAATTCATAGGAGCCGTCGGATACTTCTACCATGGTTATTCCGTACCTGTTAACCAGTTCGCGGTAGCTGTCGAACATGTTTCTCACAACATACGCTTCAAACAGGGTGCCGCCGAAGTAGGGTATAAGGCCTGCATTTTTGTAAACGGCAATCTTCCTGTCGAGGGCAGGGGTAATGACGGACGTGCCGAAACCGAGTTTCACAAAATCGGCACATTCGCTGCCTACCGACACAAAGTCTTCGGCTTCCCTTACGCTCATTCCTTTATCCATTACCATTGTGAGGCCTGTTTTTCTCGGTTTCGCCGGCCTCTCGGGCAGAAATGTAAGCGCTGATTTCATATTATATTATAATTATATTAGATTATTGGTTGCGTATAATTCGGCAGCAAAGGTAAAAAAATATTTTTATCTGCTGCGCGGGGCATATTCATATTCCTGTCTGCGGAAAATCCGCAGACAGGAATATGGCCGTTTTTTTGCTTGCGGACTTTCCGCAGAACGAATTTTGGCCGTTTTCCTGTTTGCGGGACTTCCGCAGAGTGGTTTTTGATCGTTTTTCTGTTTGCGGAACTTCCGCAAACAGGATTTTAGTCATTTTTCTGCCTGCGGAGCTTCCGCAGAGCGAATTTTGGCCATATCCCTGTTTGCGGAGTTTCCGCAGAGGATATTTTCCATCCCGGTCTGCGGAAACTCCGCAGGCTTTCACTTCGGGCTTGGCCATACTCAAGAAAATTCAAACTTAAATTTTCGACAACTTCAGAATTTCAGATTAATTTTACGTCTTTTTCAAAAGCACCATGTACACAACCGACGAACAGGATCTTTTATCCCGATGCACTTTATGCCCGCGCGAATGCCTGGCCGACAGGTTTGCAGTCAGTAACGGCTATTGCGGAACCGATGCGGGAATAAACGCCGTTTCCGTTTGCCTTCATAAAGGGGAAGAACCCGTTATATGCGGAGACAGGGGTATCTGCAATATATTTTTTTCCGGCTGCAACCTGCGATGCATATACTGCCAGAATCATGAAATATCGTGGCCAGGTGGAATAACCGGCTTAATGTCGTTGGAAGAGACACTCGACGCAATTGAAAAAGTGCTTTTACAGGGTGTTAAAACTATCGGTTTTGTTTCGCCAATGCACGTTGTTCCCCAGGTAAAGGCCATTATCCGCGGACTGAACGGCAGAGGCCTAAGGCCTGTTACAGTTTACAATACAAATGGCTACGAGAAGCCGGAAACCATCGACAGCCTCGACGAAATTATAGACGTATGGCTTTGCGACTACAAATATGCCGGCGGAAACATAGCCTCGGAACTTTCTGATGTTCGCGACTATCCCGAAACAGTACTTAAAGCACTGAAAAGAATGTATTTTCTGAAAGGCTCAACTTTGCAGACCGATAACGACGGAATGGCCATAAGCGGGCTTATTATAAGGCATCTGATTATACCCGGACATGTAAACGAAAGCATAAAAGTTCTACGAAACATTGCAGAAGAACTGTCAACCGGCGTGCATGTTTCCATCATGTCGCAATACAGCCCCACTGCTCCGGTGAGCAGTATGAAAAACCTCGGACGTCAGTTAAGCCAACATGAATATGATTCGGTTGTGAAAGAAATGGAAGCGCTTGGTTTCCGCAACGGATGGATTCAGGAATCAGGCAGCAGCTTCAACTACATGCCCGATTTTACAAAACACGATCCTTTTGAGTAATATAAGGATGTTATGCAGCCGTCAATATTTTCTTTCATGGTATTCCTACTTTTGTTTCGGTCTTTGCGAAAAGACACAAA